>JAFAQI010000517.1 GCA_019246495.1 Frankiales bacterium
TGGGATCCAGAACTGCGACAGCGACTCGATCAGGAACGACGCGACGAGCAGCCACCAGAGCGTGTGCACGATGGGGATCGAGGCGTAGAGCCCGAAGCGCAGCACGTCTGCGACGACCATCGTGTAGCGGCGGTTGAACCGGTCACCCCAGGCGCCGGCGAACGGTCCGATGATGATCGCCGGCGTGAGCCGGACCGCAATGACGCTGGCGATGGCATAGAGCCCCGCTTGGTAGCCGTTCTCCAGATCCTGTGCGAGTTTCGTCGTCGCGACGAACCCCAGCCAGTCGCCGAGGCTGGAGAACGACAACGCGATCCACAGTCGCCGGAACTCCCGGAACCCGAGGACGTTGCGAACCTCACGCGGCTCCATCGGCTCGGTCGCCACGTCGGAGAGCTCCCGTACGTGAGCTCCGGCCGTGCGGCGGCGAAGCTGCGGAATGGCGCACTCCTCTGGGCGGGTTGACCGCTTCACTCTAACGAGGGACGACGGACCAGAAGGGCTCATCGAGACCGCTGTGGGCGCCCCCCTCGACAACGTCAGGCGCCGGGGCCCGGATCACGGCGCTACGCCGGCGGCGGGCTCGCTTTCTTCGCCGCGGTGGCCTTCTTTGCCGGGCCCTTCTTGGCAGACGACTTCTTTGCAGTCGACTTCTTGGCTGCTGTCTTCTTGGCTGCGCGCTTGCGCGGTGCCGCCGGACCTTTCGCCCGGCGCTCCGCAAGAAGCTCCGCCGCGCGATCGATCGTCACGTCCTCGACGCTGTCACCCTTGCGCAGGCTCGCGTTGGTCTCACCGTCGGTGACGTAGGGACCGAACCTGCCCTCGCGAACCGTCACCGCAAGACCCGTCGCCGGATCCTTGCCGAGCTCGCGCAAGGGCGCCGCAGCCGCGCGGCGACCGCGCGTCTTCGGCTGCGCGAGGATCGCCAGCGCGTCGTCGTACGTCAGCGAGAAGAGCTTGTCCTCCGAGTCGAGCGAGCGTGACTCGGTGCCCCGCTTGACGTAGGGGCCGTAGCGACCGTTCTGCACGGTGATCTCTTCACCGGTCGAGGGGTCCGTCCCGAGCAGCCGGGGCAGCGACAGCAGCCGGAGCGCGTCGTCGAGCGTGACCGACTCGATGCTCATCGACGCGAGCAGCGAGGCTGTGCGCGCCTCACCGCCATCGAGCGGCTGCGTCGTGACGTAGGGCCCGTAACGACCGCCCCGCGCGACGATCGGATCGCCGCTGTCGGGATGGTTGCCGAGCACCCGCTCGTCACTTTGCTTCGCGAGCAGCGACATCGCCTTGTCGATCGTCAGCTCGTCCGGCGGCAGGTCGTCGGGAACGCTGGCGCGTTCCGAGCTCGCCGGGTCCGCACCCTTCTGCACGTAGGGCCCGTAGCGCCCGACCCGTACGACGACGGGATCGCCGTCCTCCGCGAGGCCGATCGGGATGGAGTTCACCTCGCGTGCGTCGATGTCGCCGAGCCGATGGTGCACGAGCTCCTTGAGCCCAAGGGGACCCGGCGCCGACGAGTCGGCCGCGTCTGGGGAGCCGAAGTAGAACTCCGCCAGCCACTGCCCGCGTTCCCGCGAGCCGGTGGCGATCTCGTCGAGGTCGTCCTCCATTTCCGCGGTGAACCCGTAGTCGACGAGCCGCCCGAAGTGCTGCTCCAGCAGTCCGATGACGGCAAACGCCGTGAACGACGGCACCAAGGCGGTGCCCCGCTTGAACACGTAGCCACGGTCCTGGATGGTGCCGAGGATCGACGCATAGGTCGACGGCCGGCCGATGCCGAGCTCCTCGAGTGCCTTCACCAGGCTCGCCTCGGTGTAACGCGCCGGCGGGTTGGTCGCGTGCTGCTGCGGCTCGATGCCGGCGGCGGTCAACCGCTGATCACGAGTCAGCGGTGGCAGTCGGTGCTCGCGATCCTCGCGCTCGCTCTGGTCGTCGTCCGTCTCCTCGACGTAGGCGCGGAGGAACCCGGGAAACGTGATGACCTTGCCGCTCGCGCCGAACTCGACGTCGCGGGCCGGCGCCTCGGCTCCCGGAACCGTCGCACCGACGCGGACGCTGACCGACTGCCCGCGCGCGTCGGCCATCTGCGACGCGACAGTGCGCTGCCAGATGAGCTCGTAGAGCCGGTACTCATCCGTGCCGAGCTCACCGCGCACCTGCGCCGGCGTGCGGAACCGGTCACCCGACGGCCGGATCGCCTCGTGCGCCTCCTGCGCGTTCTTCACCTTGCGCTCATAGCGACGCGGCTCCGAAGGCACGTAGTCCGCGCCGTAGAGCTCGCGCGCCTGATCCCGTGCGGCCGACAGCGCGGTCTCGGACAACGTCGTGGAGTCCGTGCGCATGTAAGTGATGTAGCCGTTCTCATACAGCCGCTGCGCGAGGCGCATCGTTACCTGCGCGGACAGCCGAAGCTTGCGACTCGACTCCTGTTGCAGGGTCGACGTGATGAACGGCGGGTACGGCGAACGACGGTACGGCCGCTCCTCGACACTCCGCACTTGGAAGTCGGCGTCGCGCAGTGCGGCACCCAACGCGCCCGCGGCTGCCTCGTCGAGATGCACGACTGACGCGGTCAGCGTGCCGGTCTCGTCGAAGTCGCGGCCGGTGGCGACGCGCGTCCCGTCGACGGCCACAAGCGTCGCCGTGAAGTCGTGCGGCTGCTCGTCCTTGCCGGTGTCGAACGTCGCCTCGAGATCCCAGTAACCGGCCGACCGGAAGCGCATCCGCGCACGCTCGCGTTCGACCAGCAGACGTGTTGCGACCGACTGCACGCGGCCGGCGGACAGCCGCGGCATGACCTTCTTCCACAGCACGGGCGAGACCTCGTAGCCGTAGAGCCGGTCGAGGATGCGCCGCGTCTCCTGCGCGTCGACGAGGTTGCGGTTCAGCTCGCGTGGGGTCTCGACCGCCTCACGGATCGCTGCGGGAGTGATCTCGTGGAACACCATCCGCCGCACGGGCACCCGCGGCTTGAGAACTTCGAGCAGGTGCCAGGCGATGGCCTCGCCCTCGCGGTCTTCGTCCGTCGCGAGCAGCAGCTCGTCCGCCTCCTTGAGCGCGGCCTTGAGCTTCGCAACCTGCTGCTTCTTGTCGGGGTTGACGACGTAGAGCGGCTCGAAGCCGTGGTCGACGTCGACGCCGAGCCGGGCCCACGGCTCCTTCTTCTTGTCGGCGGGAATCTCGGCGCTGCTCTTCGGCAAGTCGCGGATGTGGCCGATGGACGACTCGACCACGTAGCCGGGCCCGAGGTAGCCGGCGATCGTGCGCGCCTTGGCCGGCGACTCGACGATGACGAGACGGCGGGCGCCGTCGTCACCGTTCGTCGTGCTGGCTCGGGCCACAGTTCTCCTCGGTCATGCCGCTGGTCAGCGGGGGGTCAGGCGCCGCGAGCGTAATCGGCCGGCGGCCAGACGTCGGCGGGCGCGTCGGGCGGCGGTTCACCGACGAGCTCTCGCAGCCGGGCGAGTCGGCGCTGTCCGACGATGCGGTACGCCGGGCCGTCGGCGCGCGGACCGACGAGCAGACCGGGGACGCCGGCGCCGGCGAGCGCTGCGCCGACGGCGGGCCAGGACGGCTCGTCGCTCGGTCCCAACGCGAGGGTCACCATGCCTGGCGCCGCGCTTCCCGCCGCGACGCACCACCAGCGCAGCCGAGCTCCGTCGAGTGCCCACCCGGCCGGCGGCACCTTCACCGCGCCTCGCGTCCAGGAGTCGGCGACCGCGAGGAGCTGGCGCAGCCACGGGGTGCGGACGGCCACTCCCGCCACCGCTCCGTCCTCGGCCGACGGCTCCTCGAGCTCCGCCTCGAGGTCGAGCGCGGCCATCTCGGCGGTCAGCGCGCCGACCCGCCAGCCGGAGGGGACGACCACGCTGATGCGCGCCGTTGCACCGCGGCGAACGACCTGGCCGGGTCCGGCCAGCAGGCCTTCGAGGTCGGCGAGCTGCGGATCCCGTGCCGCGGCGGAGAACAGCGACAACTGGCTCATCGCGGCCGAGATTACGCGCACCGGCCGCGACGGCCTGCCCGAATCAGGGCGTCGATGCGGTCTCCACGGCCGGCGCCGACGCGGTCATGTCGACCTTGCGGCGCTTGCTGATGATGACCGCGCCGACGATCAACCCGACCGCGAGCACACCCACGATCACCCGGACCGCGGTGTTCTCGTGCGGCCCGTTGACGCCGTACTTCACGACAGTGGGAGCGATCAGCAGGGCAACGAGGTTCATGACCTTGATGAGCGGGTTGAGCGCCGGACCGGCGGTGTCCTTGAACGGGTCGCCGACCGTGTCGCCGATGACCGTCGCGGCGTGCGCCTCGGAACCCTTGCCGCCGTAGTTGCCGTCCTCGACGAGCTTCTTGGCGTTGTCCCACGCACCACCGGAGTTGGCGAGCAGGATCGCCATGAGGACACCAGCCGCGATGGCGCCGGCGAGGTAGGCGCCCAGCGGCTCCCAGCCCAGCCAGAAGCCGGTCGCGATCGGCGCCAGCACGGCCAGCAGGCCTGGGGTGGCCAGCTCGCGCAGCGAGTCCTTGGTGCAGATGTCGACGACGCGGGCGTAGTCGGGCTTCTCGCTGAAGTCCATGATCCCGGGGTGCGTGCGGAACTGCTCGCGCACCTCGAAGACCAC
>JAFAQI010000536.1 GCA_019246495.1 Frankiales bacterium
CATCAAGGACCGGTTGCACACGAGCTCGATCGACGAGCTGGGCGGCGGGCTGCTCGCGCGACATCCGGCGCTCGGCGGGCTCACGGTGTTCGCCGCGGTCGCCAGCCTCGGTCTGCCCGGCCTGGCCGGGTTCTGGGGCGAGATGCTCGCGATGCTCGGCGCCTGGCAGCCCGCGGCCGGCCTGTCCCGGCCGCTGTTCCTGACCCTCATGGCCGTCGCGGGTATCGGCACGTTGCTGACGGCTGTCTACTTCGTCGCGGCGTTGCGACGGGTGTGCTTCGGCGTCGTACCGAGCGCGCTGCGGGAGACGGGCCCCGCCGCGCTGGCCGTCGCCGACTTGGCGGCGTGGGTGCCGCTCGTCGTCCTCGCGCTCGCCATCGGGTTCTGGCCGCGTCTCGTGCTGGGCATCTCTGACGCTGCGGTCCGGGGGCTGCTGCGGTGATCCAGTCGATCGACTACGCCGCGATCTCGCCGCCGGTCGCGCTCGCGATCGCTGCGCTGGTGGTGCTCGTCGCGGACCTCTTCGTCCCGGACGGACTACGGCATCGCGCCGCATCGGCGTTCGCACTTGTCGGCACGCTCGTCGCTCTTGGTCTCGCATCGTGGCTGCCGACGACCCGCGATCGCCGCACGTTCTGCCTTCCCGCCGGTTGCTCCTACGTCGCCGACCACTACGCGGCGTTCTTCCAGGTGCTCGTGCTCGCGGTGCTCGTCGTCGTACTGCTGCTCTCCTTTGCCAACGTCGAGGACGACCGGCTGCCGGCAGGCGAGTTCTACTTCCTGCTGCTCGCGTCGGTGACGGGCATGCTCACGCTCGCCGCGTCGCGCGACCTCGTGTCGCTGCTCGTCTCACTCGAGGTCGTGTCGCTCCCTGCGTTCGTTCTCGTCGGTCTGCGCCGCGCCGATCCTCGTGGCGGCGAGGCGGCGTTGAAGTTCTTCCTCTTCTCCGTCGTCTCGACCGCTCTCACCGTCTATGGAATGGCGCTGCTCTATGGCGTGACGCGGACGCTGCAAGTCGACGCAATCGCCACAGCGCTGCGACACGTGCACGCCGCCGGCGGCCCTCGTCACTCACTCGCCGCCGCGGCCGTCGTCCTGGTGGTAGTCGGCTTCGCGTTCAAGATCTCGGCGGTGCCGTTCCACTTCTGGGCGCCCGACACGTATCAGGGCGCGCCCACTCCGGTTGCGGCGTTCCTGTCCACCGCGTCCAAGGCCGCCGGCCTGGCCGGTCTGCTGATCCTGCTTATCCAGGCGTTCCCGTCCTACGCCGACACGTGGGGCCCGGTCGTCGCCGTCCTGGCGGCCGTGTCGATGACGGTCGGCAACCTCGTCGCGCTCCGGCAGTGGCAGCTCGTCCGACTGCTGGCCTGGTCCACGGTCGCGCAGTCGGGCTATCTGCTGCTGCCGCTCGGTGTCGCGGCGACGGCCGGTGGCCGTACGCCGGTGGAGCTCGCCGCGGCCGGCCGGGCAAGTCTCGCCTACCTCGCGATCTATGCGGTGATGAACATCGGCGCCTTCGCCTGCGTGGTCGCGGTTGCCCACCAGCTGCCGCGGCTCGCGACCGCGGATGTGCGCGGCCTGGTCCGTCGCCGCCCGTTGCTCGCCGTCGCGTTCGCCCTGTTCCTCACGGCGCTTGCCGGTTTGCCGCCTGGAGTGGCGGGCCTGTTCGCCAAGGTCGTCGTGTTGCGCGCAGCCGTGCACGGCCATGCCTCCTGGCTGGCCGTCGTCGCCGCCGTCAACACCGTGATCGGACTGGCCTACTACCTCCGCGTCGCTGCGGTGCTCTTCACCGACGCGCCGGGCGACGCGGCCGCCGACGACGAGGCGAACGAGCAACCACTGCACCGCCGCCGCATCTCCGCCGCGGGCGTCGCCGTCGCGCTGGCTGCGATCGGCGTGGTCGTCCTGTCGATCGACCCGCAACCCTTGCTGCATGCCGCTTCCACAGCGGCCGGCGGTTTGCGGCGTACGGTTCTGCCGTGATCTCGACGCGGGTGTATCGCAACGGCGCGTGCACCCAGGAGAACTTCCAGCCGGAGCAGATCTCGGACTACCTCGAAGAAGACGACCACACCGTCGTCTGGCTCGACGTCGCGGAGCCGACCGAGAAGGAGTTCGCTCTGATCGCGGAAGAGTTCGGGCTGAACCCACTCGCGGTCGAGGACGCCTTGCATGAGCGGCAGCGGCCCAAGCTCGACCATTACGACGACCACGTCTTCCTGTCCCTCTACGAGGTCCAGCTGGACATGGAGACCGGTCGGCTCGAGGCGGCGGAGCTCTCGGTGTTCGCGGCGCCTCGCTACCTCATCACCGTCCGCAAGGACGCGCACTTCGACATGAAGGCGGTGGTGCAGCGGTGGGACGACACGGCTCACCTCGCGAAGTACGGCACGGCGTTCCTGCTGTGGGGACTGCTCGACGTCGTGGTGGATGGCCACTTCGAGACCGTGCAGGCGCTCGACGACGAGATCGAGAAGCTCGAGGACCTGCTGTTCGCCGACAGCTTCCGCGGACCGGAGGTCCAGCGGCGTTCGTTCGAGCTGCGGAAGTCGCTCGTCTTCCTGCGCCGGGTCGTGCTGCCGACGCGCGAGGTGGTCAACGCGCTGATGCGCCGGGAGAGCGGGCTCGTCGACGACGCGCTGATGCCGTACTTCCAGGACGTCTATGACCACGTCCTCCGCGTCGCGGACTGGACTGACTCGCTGCGCGATCTGGTCTCGACGATCCTCGAGACCAACCTCACCATCCAGGGCAACCGGATGAACGAGATCATGAAAGCGGTGACGTCGTGGGCCGCCATCGCGGCGGTGCCCACGATCATCACCGGCTACTACGGCATGAACGTCCGCATCTTTCCCGGCGCGACGACGCTGTCTGGCGGAATCATCGCGCTGCTCCTCATGGTCGTCGGCGTCGCTGTCCTCTACGTCATGTTCAAGCGCCGCGACTGGCTGTGAGCCGACCCGTCACGCGATGCGGCGGGTGAGGTCGACCCGGCCGCGGGTGACCGCGCCGGCCACGAGCACCGACAGCACCGGCGCCGAGACGATGAGCAGCGCGAGCCAGCGGAACGGCACGGTGAAGGGGTACGACGTGCTGCCCTGAAGCAGCGCGATGCCGACGAGGCTGCCGAGGCCCAACCCGAGCACCGAGCCCAGGCCACCGACGGTGAACGCCTGAGCCATCGCGTGCACTCGCCGCCGCGACGGTGATGCGCCCACGGCGGCCAGCGTCGCCATGTCCGCTCGCGACTCCGCCATCGCCAGAGCGACGGCGATCGACGTACCCGCCAGCGTTGCGATGGCAGCGGCACCGATCAGCGCCAGCAGGACGAGCCCGAGCCGGCCCTGGTAGCCGTGCTCGAAGCCCAGCGCTGCTTCCTGTCCGAGTGACGCCTGCACTCGCTGGAACTCGGCGTCGTTGGGCAAGTGGGCCGGCACGAGAATGGCCGAGTTGCCGAGCGTCCGCCAGCCCTGCGCCGCGGCGGTCTGCGCCGACACCACGACGTGCGGCGTCTCGGCGTAGGCAGGCACGTGCGCGACGTCGAGCGCCGCCAGCGACGTGCTCGCGTAATGCAAGTGATGCCGGCCGTAGGCGCGGTCGATTTGCACGTGACCGGCGTGCGCCAGCCCCGACGAGAGCACCACGGCGCCGCCGGAGGCGAGCACCTGCGCGGCGCCGGGGACGTGCCGTCCCGCCACGATGTCGACGAGCGCTGGCGTCCCGATCGCGACGCTCTCGTCGAGGCAGTCCGCCTGCGGCGGGCAGCCGACGAAGCGCGCGCCGAGCCGGCTGAACTGGCTGTTCGACGGTGCGGTGAGGTTGGTGTAGGTCCCGACGGTCCGGATGCCGATCTGCTTCCGGACCAGCGCCAGCGCCTGGTCCATCGACATCCGCGGACCGGTCGTCAGCCAACCGGTGCCGACCGGCGTCGTTGGCTGGTACGTCTCGCGGCCACGGATGTCCGTGCTCGACGCGACGAACAGCACCAGCACCGCGCCCGCGACCACGGTGGCGACCGCTGCGGCAGCGGGTGCCGTGCGGTGCCGGTGCCGGGCGGCATCGCGCGTGGCCAGCCGCAACGACAGCGGGAAGCGGTGCGCGAGCCGGCCAAGCCGGGTGAGCAGGGCCGGGCAGCTGCGGAGGATGCCGGCGAGCGCGATGGCTGCGCCGAGTGAGATGGCGACGGTCCACCGGCCGTCACTGGACGACGACGTGAACACCCGGGCGAGATCGCCGATCGACGCCGAGCCGCCCGCTGCCCCGCCGCCGCCGAGGGCGTGGTGCCAGCCGTACGCCGACAGCACGACGACGATCGGGCCGACGATCAGGGCTCCCCAGGCCCACGCCGGCACCCGTACGACGCCAGCGTCGACCTGGAAGCGGCTGCGCAGCATGTCGAGCACGGACATCCGCGCGCTGGTCCGGGCCGGGACGACGGCGGCGAGCAGGCCCGCCACCACGCCGACGAGTGCGACCGCGAGGATCTGCGCCGGCCGGCCGTCGAGCCGGCCGAACGCGGTATCCGACACCTGTTCGAGAACCGGGCGGCTGAAGAACACCGTCGCGACGCCGAGCACGACGCCGAGCACCGCGCCGACCGCGCCGAGCAGCAGGCCCTGCGCCAGCACGACCCGGCGTACCTCGGTCTCGTCGCCACCGACCGCCCGGAGCAAGCCGAGCTGCTGCACTTGGCGGCGGGTGCCGACCGCAAAGGCGGTCCCGGCGAGCAGCACGATCTCGGCGATGCCGAAGAGCACGATGCTGCCCAGGACGGCCACGACCTGGCTGTTGATGCGCCCGGCCGTCGCTCCCAGCTCCGGCGGCGGGAACTCCCACTGCTGCCGGGTCTCGTAGATGATCCCGTGCGCGGCGAGCGCGGCGTGGAGGTCCTCGACGTGGTGGCCGGCGAAGGTCACGAGCCATTTCGGGTCGGTGTAGGCACCCGCGAGAAACGACGCCAACCCGCCGAACTGA
>JAFAQI010000543.1 GCA_019246495.1 Frankiales bacterium
CTGCGGCTTCCCGGTGTTGCGGCACTCGGCCTGTACGAACTCGTCGGCCCGCCGTTCGAGGGCGTCCGCGGCCTTGAGCAGCGCCGTCGCCCGTTCGGCGGGTGTCGCGTCGCGCCAGGTCTCGAACGCCGATGCGGCAGAGCGCACCGCGGCATCGACGTCGGCCGCCGCCGACAGCGGCGCGGTGGCGTAGCCCTCGCCGGTGGCCGGATCGACGACCGTCAACGTCTGGCCGCTGGCCGCGTCGGTGAATCGTCCGGCCACGAAGTTCTGCACCCGTTCCATGGCCGGAACCTTACCGACGGGAGCGGCCGAGACAAGGGAATCCGTCGTTCGAACTGCTCTGGACGACGGAAACGCTTGCCGTAGGCCGGGCCGTGCTGGCACCATCGGGCCGGAGAGCCGAGGACGGGAGCGACGTGCGGCGCGACGAGCGGGCGACCGGCGTCTCGGCGCTGCTCGACGACGTGAACAAGGCGATCGTCGAGCAGCTGCAGGCCGACGGGCGCCGGTCCTATGCCGCGATCGCCCAAGCCGTGGGGTTGTCAGAGGCGGCGGTCCGGCAGCGGGTCCAGCGGCTGCTCGACGCAGGTGTCATGCAGATCGTGGCGGTCACCGATCCGCTCCAGGTCGGCTTCGCCCGCCAGGCGATGATCGGCGTCAATGCGGACGGCGACCTGCGTGATGTCGCCGACAAGTTGGCGTCGTTGCCCGAGGTCGACTACGTCGTCATTACCGCCGGCTCGTTCGACATCCTGCTCGAAGTCGTCTGTGAGGACGACGAGCACCTGCTGGCTCTGCTCAACGACGCGATCCGCTCCGTGCCGGGCGTGCGCGACACCGAGACGTTCGTCTACCTCCGCCTCGCCAAACAGACCTACACCTGGGGAACCCGATGACAACCACGCCGCAAGACGTCACGCCGGACGATGGCGGCTCGCAGCTTTCCGCGAAGGCACGCAGGCATCTCTGGATGCACTTCACGCGCATGTCGTCGTACGGCGACAACGAGGTGCCCGTCATCGTTCGCGGCGAAGGCCCCTACGTGTGGGACGCGAATGGCAAGCGCTATCTCGAAGGTCTCGCCGGGCTGTTCGTCGTGCTCGTCGGGCACGGCCGGCAGGAGCTTGCCAACGCCGCAGGCAAGCAGGCGAGCGAGCTCGCCTACTACCCGCTCTGGTCCTATGCGCATGCACCGGCGATCGAGCTCGCCGAGCGGCTGGCGTCGTATGCCCCCGGCGACATCAACCGCGTGTTCTTCACGACCGGCGGTTCGGAAGCGGTCGAGAGCGCGTGGAAGATGGCCCGGCAGTACTTCCGTCTCATCGGGCAGCCGTCCCGCTACAAGGTGATCAGCCGGGACATCGCCTACCACGGGACGACGATGGGCGCTCTCGCCATCACCGGCCTCGCGGCGATCAAGACGCCGTTCGAACCGCTCGTGCCCGGCGGCATCCGGGTGCCGAACACGAACTTCTACCGCGCCCCCGAGCACGGCGACGACTACGACGCGTTCGGTGTCTGGGCTGCAAGCGAGATCGAGCGGGCGATCCTCCGCGAAGGTCCGGACACGGTGGCCGCGGTCTTCCTCGAGCCGGTGCAGAACTCCGGTGGCTGTTTCCCGCCGCCGCCCGGCTATTTCCAACGGGTGCGCGAGATCTGCGACCGGCACGGTGTGCTGCTCGTCTCCGACGAGGTGATCACCGCGTTCGGCCGGCTCGGCCACTGGTTCGGCGCCGACCGATACGGGTTCCAGCCCGACATCATCACCGTGGCCAAGGGCCTCACGAGCGGTTACTCACCGATCGGCGCGATGTTGGTGTCCGACCGCTTGATGGAGCCGTTCCTGCACGGAACGACGAGCTTCCTGCACGGCATCACCTTCGCCGGTCACCCGGTGTCATGCGCCGTCGCAATGACCAACCTCGACATCATCGAGTCGGAAGATCTGCTCGGCCACGTCCGCAAGAACGAGGGTGCCTTCCGCGCGACGCTCGAGAAGCTGTGTGACCTGCCGATCGTCGGTGAGGTGCGCGGAGACGGCTACTTCTATGGCATCGAGCTGGTAAAGGACAAGAACACCCGCGAAACGTTCGACGACGATGAGAGCGAGCGGCTGCTGCGCGGCTTCCTGTCCGGGGCGCTCTTCGACGCCGGCCTGATCTGCCGGTGCGACGACCGCGGCGATCCGGTGATCCAGCTCGCGCCACCACTGGTCTGTGGTCAGGAGCACTTCGACGAGATGGAGCAGATCCTGCGCAGCGTGCTCACTGAGGCGTGGCAGCGGCTCTGACACCGCCGTCGTTCTGGCTGGCGACCTGCGGCGACGACCTCACCCCGCGCCCCCCGTTGGGCGCGAACGTCCAATGCGACGTCGCGATCGTCGGCGCTGGCTACACCGGGCTCTGGACGGCGTACCACCTCACCCGAATCGACCCGGCCCTCCGCGTCGTCGTCGTCGAGCGCGAGATCGCCGGTTGGGGCGCGTCGGGGCGAAACGGGGGCTGGTGCTCGGCGCTGTTCGCGGCGTCCTGGCAGCGCGTTGCCGCGCAGCACGGCATGGACGGTGTGCTGCGGTTGCGCCGCGCACTCGAGCGCACCGTTGACGACGTCGGCGACTGGTGCCGGCAGCACGCCGTCGACGCGCACTTCGCGAAGGGCGGCACCTTGACACTCGCTCGAGGGGCGGCTCAGGTCGCTCGCGAGCGATCCTCGGTCAACTCCGATCAGCGGTACGGCGGCACCGACACCAAGCGGCTCGACAGCACGCAAGCACGCGCCCGGCTGGCTGCCGCCGGCGTCGACGGCGCAGCGTTCACGCCGCACTGTGCCGCTGTGCAGCCGGCGCGGTTGGTGCGCGGGCTGGCCCGGGTCGTCGAGGCGGCAGGCGTGCGGATCCACGAGCGGACACCGGCCAGCGCGATCGAGTCAGGCCTCGTCCGCACTCCCAACGGCACCGTGCGCGCCGAGGTCGTCGTACGCGCAACCGAGGGCTACACGTGCGAGCTGCGGGGCGAGGAGCGCACGCTGATCCCGCTGTGGTCGCTCGTTTTGGCGACCGAACCGTTGCCTGCGCCGGTGTGGGAGCAGCTCGGCTGGCGGGCGCGCGAGACCGTGACCGACGGCCGCCACCTGCTCGTCTATGCCCAGCGCACAGCCGACGACCGGATCGTCCTCGGCGGCCGCGGAGCGCCGTACCGCTTCCGCTCGGGCACGGCCGGCGCCGCTGGACACCGCCGCACCCACGAGCGGCTCGAGCACGAGCTGCGCGCGCTGTTTCCCGCCGCTGCCGACGCCACGATCACCCACCGGTGGGGTGGCGTGCTCGGCGTGCCGCGCGACTGGATGCCGTCCGTCGGCTACGACCGGTCGCGGGGCATCGCCTGGGCTGGGGGCTACGTCGGCGACGGCGTCGGCTGCTCCGCCCTCGCCGGCCGGACGCTCGCCGACCTCATCACCGGCCAGGAAACGGACGAGACAACGCTGCCGTGGGTCGGCCACCGGTGGTCGCGCTGGGAGCCGGAGCCGGTGCGCTGGCTCGGCGTGCGCGGGATGACAGCGGCGATGGCGGTCGCCGACCGGCGCGAGCGGCGTACCGGCAGACCGTCGAGGCTGGCCGGGCTGCTCGACCGCGTGGTGGACGGCTGAGCTCGCTCAGCTGGCCTAGGAGTAGATCCAGACCGACAGGCCGTTGTAGAGCTTGCTGCCAAGCCGGTCGCGGGCCGGCACCGTGATGCGGACACAGCCGTGGCTGGCCGGGTAGGACGGCACCTCGGTCTCACCGTGGATCGCGTAGCCCTGGTTGTTGAAGTAAGCCGGGCGATAGAGCGTGCCGAGCTTCGACGTCACCCAGCCGGAGCGCTGGTAGACGACGGCGAAGTGGCCGGTCGGCGTGATCGCGCGCTGCTGCGTTCCGTCGGAACCCGTGTAGTAGTAGCCGCCGCCCGTCGACGAGTCGAGGATGCGGACGATGTGGCCGTGCACGGCGTAGAGCAGCACCTGCTTCGTGAGGTTGACCTCGACGCCGGCGCTCGCCGCGTCCTGCGGGTGTCGCAGGTGCGGTTGCTTCGGATGTCCGAGCGCCTCCCAGACCTTGGTGCCGACGACACCGTCGCGCGACATGCCT
The DNA here is from genome assembly GCA_019246495.1 of Frankiales bacterium. Lineage (GTDB taxonomy): Bacteria > Actinomycetota > Actinomycetes > JAFAQI01 > JAFAQI01 > JAFAQI01. The sequence goes on from JAFAQI010000543.1 coordinate 4,127, forward strand.
TGCACCTTCTCGAACGCGACGACGGCGTGGACGGTGTCGAAGTCGAAGGTTCCGCTGATGTGTCCCAGGTCGTAGTGCAAGTGCCGCAACCGCTTCTGCAGCGTGACGACGTCCGGACCGGACATCCCGTCGTGCAACGACCGCTGCACGGCGTCGACGCGATGCGAGGCGCTGGCTGCGGCCAGCAGGCCACCGCCACGTGCGCGGACCACGCGATAGATGTAGCGGCCGGTCGCCGGCAGCGAGACAGTCGCGGTGAAGGCGCCGTGCCGGCCGACGCGCACGGACGTGACCTTGCGCCAGTGTCCGCCGGACTTCTTCTGCAACGTCACCCGGCTTTGCCGCGGCGGCGGGGGCTGCACGGTGCCGCGCAACTTGGTACGCGTCAGGATCGGAGCGAGCGACGGCACGTGCAAACGAAGTCGCGGTACGACGGCGACGTGCACGGCCGACGTCGACGACCCGAGGTAGGCCGGCACGTCCTTGAACACGACGCGGTAGGCCGTCGCCCGCGCGGGAGCGACCCGCCAGCGAACGCTGCCGTCAGACGCGGTCTGCTGCAGCCGTTGGGCGTTGTGCCATCCGCCGGTCGCATCCTTGCGTTGCAGGCGCGCGGGCTGGTTGGGGACGCCGGCGACGCCGGCCGCCGACAGCCTCGCGCGCACTACCGCGCGCTGCGGATAGACCACCACGCCGCGGTTGACGCTGATCGACGACACCGTCGGCTGCTGCACGGTGAAGCCGATAGTCGGGCTGCCGTCCGGGGTGACGACCGTGATGGGTCCGGTGACCGCGCCGGTCGGCACAGTGGTTTGCACATGGTTGGCGTCGAGCACCGTCGGAGCCCCGGCGTCGACCGTGCTGTTGCCGGAGCCGGCGAACGTCACGTCGGTCGCCTGCGCGAGGTCCGCGCCGACGATCGTCACGGTGTGGCCGACGAGTGCATAGGCCGGGTCGACGCTGCTGATGGTGGCGGTCGCGGCGAGCGCCTGCGTTGCGCCGCCGACGAGCACCACGGCGATCGATGCGGCCATGGCGGCCCCGCGCAAACCGGCCCGGAACATCGAGACGTCCTCTCCCCCGCTCCCGTCCGGGCGCGGCAACTGACCGAAGTCTACCGGCGCGGCGTGTCCGGATCGTGCTGATTCGCACCGTCGGGCAGCACAGTGGGCGCCGCCGCGAGCTGGCCGCACGCGCCGTCGATGTCCCGCCCGCGGGTGTCGCGGACGGTCGCCGCAACGCCCGCGTCGCGCAGGATCCGCACGAACTCGCGCTCGGAGGCCGGACGCGACGCCGTCCACTCCGAGCCGGGTGTCGGGTTGAGCGGGATGAGGTTCACGTGGACGAGCCGGCCGCGCAACAACCGGGACAGCGCGTGCGCTCGCTCCGGCTGGTCGTTCACATCGCGGATCAACGCGTATTCGATGCTCACCCGTCGATGCGTCGCGGCGGCGTAACGCCACGCGGCGTCGAGCACCTCGGCCACCGGCCAGCGGGTGTTCACCGGAACGAGGGTGTTGCGCAGCTCGTCGTCCGGCGCGTGCAGCGAGACGGCGAGGGTGACTTGCAGCTTCTCGGCGGCGAGCCGCTCGATCGCCGGCACCAGACCGACCGTCGAGACGGTGACGTGCCGCTGCGAGAGCCCCAGCCCGGCCGGTGCGGGGTCGACGATCCGTCGTACGG
>JAFAQI010000564.1 GCA_019246495.1 Frankiales bacterium
ACTTTCCGGGTTGCGCTTGCACGGCACCGGCCCGTCGTGGCAGCCCGGCGCGGGCGGCCTTTGCCTGCACACGATCATCATCAACCCGAAAAATCACGATCAAATCGTGATCGCGATCTCCGCTGCCGGAGCGTTTCGCAGCGACGACGGCGGCAAGTCGTGGAAGCCGATCAACAAGGGCCTTCGCTCGCAAGGCATCCCCGACGAGGACGCCGAGGTCGGCCACTGCGTCCACCACATCGCGATGCATCCGGACCGGCCGGGCACGCTGTTCATGCAGAAGCACTGGGACGTCATGCGCAGCGACGACGCCGGTGACAAATGGCGCGAGGTGAGCGGCAACCTACCGACCGACTTCGGCTTCTGCATCGACGTGCACGCACACGAGCCGGAGACGCTCTACGTCGTACCGATCAAGAGTGACCTCGAGCACTACCCGCCGGACGGCGCGCTGCGCGTCTATCGCAGCCGCACCGGCGGCGAGGAGTGGGAGCCGCTGACGAAGGGCCTGCCGCAGGAGAACTGCTACGTCGACATCCTGCGCGACGCGATGTCAGTCGACCGGCTCGACGACTGCGGCATCTACTTCGGCACGACCGGCGGCGCCGTCTATTGCTCACCGGACGGCGGTGACAGTTGGGACGCGATCGTCAGTGACCTGCCGGCGGTCCTGTCCGTCGAGGTGCAGACGCTGCCATGACCGGCGCCCGATGAGTGCCGTTCGCGTCGCGCTGCCCGGACATCTCAAGCGGCTTGCGCAGGTCGACGGCGAGGTCTCGCTCGACGTCGATGCGCCGGACGGCGTCACGCTCGGCGACGTGCTTGACGCGCTCGAGGCGGCGTACCCGGTCCTGCGTGGCACGATCCGTGACCAGACCGGCAAACGCCGGGCGTTCATCCGCTACTTCGCGTGCGAACGGGATCTCTCGCACGACCGCGCGGATGCACAGTTGCCCGACGCCGTACGCGACGGACGCGAGCCGCTGCTCGTCGTCGGGGCGATGGCCGGCGGTTAGCCCGCGACGCCGGGAGCCGGCTGATGCGCGCCGGGTTGCGGTGGCGTCTTGGGAAACACCGGCAGGCCGTCGATGACGGCTCGCGCCGACCACGTCTTGCCCGACTGCACGGCGACGACCCGGACCGTGTCTCCGGACTTGAGCCGGGACAGCGCACCGTCGGCGCCGTCGAGTGAGATGCGGCTCTGCTTGTCGACCGAGTAGGTCCGGGTGAAGCCGTCGCTGCTGCGCACGGTCACCTGCGCTCCGGCAACCGACGTGATGGTGCCCAGCTGCGTCGAGACGACCTTGGTGCCGTTGGGCGTCTGCACCGTCGCCTCGCCGTGCAGGACGCGTCCCATCTCGAGGCCGGGCGCACCAAGGCCCGGTACGCCGAACAGCATCCCCGGCCCGCCGGGAAGTCCCAGCCCGCCACCGGGGCCGAGGTGCCCGCGCATCATCCGGCGCTCGAAGAACCGGCGAAGCAGCGGCCGCTGGTGATGCGGCCCCGCGCTGGCTCGTGGGGTCGGCGACGGGCTCGCCGCACTCGCGACGCCGAGCTCGGAGACCGCTGAATACATCGGCGATTGCCGTCGTGCGGCCGGATGTCCTCATGGCCACTTGACTTCCTAACGGTATTAGTTATTCTCGCTGCGTGACCACCGCCCCCGCTGCTGTCGACCGGCGCCAGCGCCGTCGGCTCGAGACGATCGAGGAGGTTGTCGACGTCGCGGCGGAGGTCGTCGCCGAGCAGGGCGCCGCCGGTTTGTCCATCGGCGAGGTTGCCCGGCGGATGGGCATCAAGCCGCCGTCGCTCTACGGCTACTTCGAGTCCAAGAACGCGATCTACGACGCGCTGTTCGCCCGCGGCGCTCAGCAGGTGCTCGAGGTCATGCGGCCGGTGATGCGCGCGGCGGCTGACGAGCAGTCGCTGGAGACGGCGCTCCTGACCAGCGGCCGCACGATGATTCGCTGGTCGATTGAACACCCCGCCTATGCCCAGTTGATCTTCTGGCGGCCGGTCCCGGGTTTCGAGCCCAGCCCGGCTGCCTACGCGCCCGCGATCGCGCTCATGGACGAGAGCCGGCAGAGCTTCACGGTGTTGCAGGAGCGGGGACTGATCCGCTCTGACATCTCAGTCGACGTGATTCTGCGCAACTGGACGATCCTCGTCTCCGGGATCACCACTCAGCAGCTGTCGAACGCGCCGGATGAGCCGTTCGACACCGGCACGTTCACATCAGCACTTCCCGACATCGTCGCGATGTTCGCGACCCGCTACGCCGCGCCTCCTGCGGGACGGCAGCCGGCCTCAACGACCAGGAAGGTCCGCCGTGCAGACAAGCGTTGACCAGATCGCCGAGCGCATCTACCGCATCTCCACCTGCGTCCCTGACGTGGCGCCCGGTGGGTTCACGTTCAACCAGTTCCTCGTGGACGCCGAAGAGCCGTTGCTCTACCACACCGGCATGCGCGGGCTCTTTCCCGTTGTCCGCGAAGCGATCGAGCGGGTCATGCCCGTGGAACGCCTGCGCTGGATCGCCTTCGCGCACGTCGAGGCAGACGAGTGCGGCGCGGTCAACGAGTTCCTCGAGGTCGCGCCTGACGCGCGGGTCGCGCACGGGGCGCTCGGCTGCATGCTCTCCCTCGACGACCAGCTGTCCCGTCCCCCGCTGCCGATGCAGGACGGCGACGTGCTCGACATCGGCGGCGCGTCGCTGAGTCGTCGAGTGGTGGAGCTCGCCACGCCACACGTCCCGCACAACTGGGAGTCGCACATGTTCTACGAGCAGGAGACCGGCACGTTGTTCCTCGGCGACCTGCTGTCGCAGTTCGGCGACGGACCGGCGATCACGAGCGACGACCTGCTCGAAGCAGCCATTGCTGCGGAAGAGCTGTTCCACCAGACCTCGCTCGGCCCTGCGGTGCCCGCGACATATCGGCGGCTGGCCGACCTCGAACCGAAGCGCCTGGCCGTGATGCACGGCTCGTCGTACGAGGGCGACTGCGCAGCTCTGCTGCGCGCGATGGCTGACGTCTTCGAGGAGCGTTTCGGGTGCCGCGCGGACGCCCCCGGTCAGGCGCTGCCTGGACACGACTCCCTCGTCGGGGCGACGGCATGACGACGCTGACCGCGCCCGTCGCAACGGCACCGCGCCGACCTGCACTCGACCGCGCCACGGCGATGCGCCTTGCCGCGACCGAATACGCGAGAGTCACCGACGCGCTGCGTGAGCTCGACCCGCACGAGTGGACGTTGTCCACGTGCAACACCGGTTGGGACGTCCGCGCCATGGCGGGCCACACGTTGGGCATGGCGCACATGTCGGCCTCGCTGCTCGAGCAGGCCCGGCAGATGCGGGAAGCGCGCCGGCGCGGTGGCCTGTTCATCGACGCCCTGACGGCGGTCCAGGTCGAGCGCAATGCATCGGCATCCTCGAGTGAACTCGTCTCGCAGTTCGCACGCGTCGGTCCGAAGGCGGTCCGTGGTCGGCGCCGGATGCCCGGCTTGATG
>JAFAQI010000134.1 GCA_019246495.1 Frankiales bacterium
AGACCTCGAGCGTCGCGCCCTTGTCGTCGTCGGGTACGACGACAGGCGCGGAGAACCGGACGCCGTACTCGACGACCGCTCCCGGGTCACCCGCCCAGTCGGTCACGACCCGGCCGGCCTCGGCCATGGTGAACATGCCGTGGGCGATGACGTCGGGCAGGCCGACGGACTTGGCGACCCGCTCGTTCCAGTGGATGACGTTGAAGTCGCCGGACGCGCCGCAGTACTGGATGAGGTTGGCCCGCTGCACCGTGAAGGTCTGCGCCGGCAGGCTCGTGCCGACCTCGACCTCGTCGTAGCTCACCGAGGCGGTCACGCGCCTGCTCCTTCCTGGCCGGCGGCCGTGCCGCGCGAGACGATCGTCGAGTAGGCGTCGGCCACGGCCTCGCCCTCGACGGTCGTGATGGTCATCTTCGTCGTCATCAGCTCGTTGCGGCCGGCGTCGCGGATGTCGACGACTGACGACGAGATCGTCAGGACGTCGCCCGCCCGGACCGGCCGGTGATGGACGAAGCGCTGCTCGCCGTGGACGACCAGCGCGTAGTTGAGGCCGAGGCTCGGGTCGCCGAGCGGACCGCCGCCGAGGCGGAAGCCCAGCACGGTGAGGAACGTCGGCGGTGCGATGACGTCCGGATAGCCGAGGGCCTTCGCCGCTTCGACGTCGCGGTAGACGGGGCTGGCGTCACCGATCGCGTCGGCGAACCGGCGGATCAGCTCCCGGGAGACCTCGTAGGTGTCCTGTGCGGCGTACTCCCGGCCGATGAAGTCACGGTTGATCGGCATGGCAGCGGACGGTACCCCAGCGCGACTTGTCAGAAGCTGGGAGGGCTATAGCCCTTTCACCGTCTGACAAGTCGCGAGACGGGCACCGGGTCGTCGAAGCCGCGGATGACCTGAGGTCCGAGTGCGACGGCGCGGCGGCTCTCGTCGAGGCGTTCGACGACAGGCGCGGAGGCGAAGACCGTGCCAGGTTCGGCCAACGCGACCAGCCGGGCGGCGAGGTTGACGACCGGACCGAAGTAGTCGCCGTCGAGAGCGAGCGCGGTGCCGGCCGTGACGCCGGCGCGGGCGGTGAGGCCGCGGACCGCGGCTGCCTCGACAAGGGCCTCTGCGACCGCAACGGCGGTCGGCGCGTCGGCCGCGACGAACATGACCGCGTCGCCGATGAACTTCACCAGCCGGCCGCCGTGCTCGTTCACGACCTCGGCTGCGACCTCCTCGAACCCGGTCAGCAGCTGCGACAGGCTCTCCATCGTCAGCTGCTGGGTGAGACCGGTGAAGCCGCACAGGTCGGCGAAGCCCACGCCGATGCGGATGCCGCCCTCGCCGACGACGTCCCAGCTCTCGGTCCGTTCGAAGTGCATCCGGGCCGCCTCAAGGTGATGGCGGAACAGCGTGTCGAGCGTCTTGCCGAGCGCCGGGACGGTCCCGGCGATGGTCGCGAACGCCCGGGCGGTCTCGAGCTCGCTGCCCGAGATGGCCACGGACATCGACGGAAGCCGACCGCGTACGGCGGTGCTCGCGGCGTCGCCGATCCGCGCGAGCGACGAGCCCATCACACGGGCCATCCCCCGCGTCGCGTCCATGCCGAGCACCCGCGCCATCGTGACGGCGGTCCGGAGCATGTCGACGTCGTCCGGGGACGCGACGGGCTGCGCCGGGTCGGCCTCGACCAGCCCGAACGCCCGCCAGAGCGCGCGGACGTCGGCGACGTCGGCGCGGATCTGGTCGGCTACCTCGGCGAGAGTGAACTGGTCGCGCTGCGGTCGCACGAGGCGATCTCCGGCGAGGGCGAACAGCCGCCCCTTCGCGTGCGCGGCGACCATCTCGTCGACGGTGCAGCCCTGCTCGGTCAGGAAGGCAAGCAGGTCGCGGCGCTCTGCGGCGTCCGGTGCTTCGGCGTCGTACAGCCCCGCCGTGGCGAGAGCCTCGAGGTCCACGCCCTCATCGTGCCGCACCCCGGCTCCAACGGAGCTGTGGTTGTGCTCTCACTTGGCAGCCCGCTAGCGCTCGTCCCGCCGGGGACTTGGCTGCGAAAAGACGCATTGATGGGAGGCGGGGCGGGCCTCCGTCGGGGAGTTGATCTTCTTCGTTCGACAACCGGGCGCTTTCGTGCCCGAATCGGCCCCGCTTATCAAACGGTGTGGACCAAGACTCGCCGGCTGAGCTCGGCGGCGGAAGGTCCTAGCGGGTTTCGCGGTGGAGGGTGTGCTGCCGGCAGTTGGGACAGAACTTCTTGAGCTCCATCCGGTCCGGGTCGTTGCGCCGGTTCTTCTTGGTGATGTAGTTCCGGTGCTTGCACTCGTTGCAGGCCAACGTGATCTTCGGCCGGACGTCGGTGGCTGCCACGGTGCAGACCTTTCCTGCGGGAGACGGACGAACGAGCGTAGCGGAGGCCGGACTTGAACCGGCGACACAGCGATTATGAGCCGCTTGCTCTACCTGGCTGAGCTACTCCGCCGAGGCGCACATTCTGCCACAGCGGAGCAGCTCAGCCGGTCGTCAAGGACCCTTGCCGGTCAGGCGCGGAACGAGCGGCGGCGGCCCACGGTGGTCAGCGCCGCACCCGCGGTCAGCGTCGCGAGGCCGAGCAGCACGAGCAGGCCGGTGGGTGCACCGGTGAACGGCAGCACCTGAGGCTGGACGCTCGGCTGCTTCGGGTGGTGGTGGTGCTTGGTGATCTTCTTGCCGAGGACGCAGGTCGGCGCCTTGGTGAAGGTCAGCTCCCACTGGCTCGTCGTACCGGAGGGGAACTCGTAGCCCGCCTGCGGCGCCGCCGTGACGATCACGGTGCTGCCCGCCGACGCCGGGTAAGTGCCCGGGGCGACGATCTGGCCACCGACCGAGTAGTCGACGCCCGTGGTGTCGGGAATCGTGTACGACGCCGGAACAAGCGTCTCGTTCACGCACTTCGCGTTGCTCACCGACGGCACGACCGGGACCACGCAGTTGACCGCGGCGGGGACGTCGAGGTCCCAGGTGGTCTGGCCGACGAGCGTGACGCCCGGGCCGGGAACGGCGGTCACGGTGTAGGTGCCGGGCTGGACCGCGGTGTCGCCGGGCTCGGCGAGCACGCCGTCGATCTCGTACTGCACGCCCTCGACGGTCGGAATGGTGATGAACGCCTGGGTAGTCGTGCCGGCCTCGGTGCAGGCCGTCAGCGTCACCGTCGGGCTCACCGTGGCCACGCACTGGAGGGCGTCGAACGTGAGCGTGAAGGTGGACTGCGCGTTACCGAGGGTGTAGCCGGCCTGCGGCGCGGCGGTCACGGTGACCGTGCTGCCGGGGCTCGCCGGGTAGGTGCCGGCGGCCGTCGGGGTGCTGGCGCCGTCGACGAAGTAGTCGACGCCGGTCGTCGACGGGATCGTGTAGCTCGGGTTGACGACCGTGGTGCCGTCGCAGCTGGCCTGGCTGACCGTCGGGGCGGCCGGAGTGGCCTGCTGGCAGGCGCCGTTGCCGCCGAAGGTGTGGTCGAGGATCGTCGCGGTGTTCTTGCCGTTGCCGAAGGTGAAGCCCGCGTCCGCGGTCGCCACGATGACGACGTGGTCGCCGGGCTGCGCGCTCCCGCTGGTGCCCGAGACGTGGTTGCCGTTGACGGTCACGGCGTAGGTCACGTGGTCGGCGGGGGTGTAGGACCAGGACCCCGAGGTGGTCTCGCCGCTCACGCACTCGACGTCGGTCGCGGTTGCGGCGCCGGGGTTGGCGGTCTGGCAGGCACCCTCGTCCGAGAACGTGTGGTCGAGGATCGTCTTGGCCGTCGAGCCGTCGCTGAAGGTGTAGCCGGAGTCGGCGTGCGCGACGACGACGACGCGGTCGCCGGACTGCGCGGTGCCGCTGGTGCCCGACACCGGGTTGCCGTTGACGGTCACGGCGTAGGTGACGTGGTCGGCCGGCAGGATCGACCAGCTGTCGCCGGTGTTGCCGCCGTATGCGCAGGTCGTGTCATGTGCGACCGCGGTGCCCGGGGCGATCTTCTGGGTGCAGGTGCCGCCGAGGGCGATCTTGCCCTGCGGGTCGGACTTGACGCCGTCGCCCCACGCGAGGAACGCGGTGGCCTGGGCCGCCGTAGCGGTGCCGGGGATGCCGGTCTGCTGGAAGGAGTACGAAGTGTTGCCGACGACGCTCGTCGGCGCGCCCGTGATCGTCGTGCCGGCGGGCAGGACCTCGCCGACGGTGAACGTCGCGGTGTGGCCCGGGCCGCTCGCCGGCACGTTGTTCGTCGTGCCGGTGTAGGTGGCGGTGTAAGTCCCGTCGGAGTTGCAGACGGCCGTCGCGTAGAGCGACCCCGTGTGGGCGAGCGCGACGCCGGACATCGCGACGACTCCGACCCCCGCGCCGGCGAGCACCAGCGAACCGGTGGCGACGCGCGCCGTTGCCTTGCGAATGCGCTCGCTCAGCCGTGAGCGACCCGAGCCAGTGGACATGGCCTTTTCCCCTTTGCGCAGCAAACAGGCCGCTGCACAGGCGGGGTCGGTCTCGCCACTTGCTCCCCGGACCACCTAGGCGACCGCGTTGTCTCCGTGCGCCGGTGGGCTGGCGTCGGTGGGGGCGGTCCGGATCAACACATCCCGCAGCCGAGGCAGCGGGTTGGTGCTTGAAAGGTATCCGGCGAGCGACCTTCTGTAACCCGGCGTTCGGGTGAATTTGCCGTCAAGACTTCCTGACATGGCTGCGACAACGCCTTGCCGGCCCGAGAAAGTCGTGTCAACCAATCTTGCCAGACGCGACTTCCCGCAGAGCCCCCTTACGGAATCGAACCGTAGACCTTCTCCTTACCATGGAGACGCTCTGCCGACTGAGCTAAGGGGGCGAAGCCGGGTCAGGCTACCGGTCGCCGGTCATGGCTGCTACCAGTCGGCAAAGGTGGGCTGACTCGTCTCGTGGCGGGTGTTGGGTTCGAACCAACGTAGGCTGAGCCGACGGTTTTACAGACCGCTCCCTTTGACCACTCGGGCAACCCGCCTGGTGCGGACGACAGGATAGCGGAGGCATTCGCGTGGCCGACTCGTCTTTCGACGTCGTCAGCAAGGTCGACCGACAGGAGGTCGACAACGCCATCAACCAGGCCGCCAAGGAGCTCGGACAGCGCTTCGACTTCAAGAACACCGGCGCCTCGATCGGTTGGAGCGGCGAGTCCGCCGTCGAGATCAAGGCCAGCACCGACGACCGGGTGCGGGCGGCGCTCGACGTGTTCAAGGAGCGGCTGGTCAAGCGCAACGTCTCGCTGAAGGCACTCGACCATGGCGACCCGCAGCAGGCCGCCGGCGGCACGGCCCGGCTGCTCGTAACGATCCGCCAGGGCATCGACGACGAGAAGGCGCGGGCCATCGTCAAGCGAATCAAGTCCGACGGCCCGAAGGGCGTGCAGTCCCAGGTGCAGGGCGACACCGTGCGGGTCTCGTCGAAGAAGCGCGACGACCTCCAGGCCGTTATCGCGATGCTGCGCGAGGCCGACTTCGGCATCCCGCTGCAGTTCCAGAACTACCGCTGACCTGTCGCTCCCATGGCCATCTGGCCGGGTTCTAACCCGGTCAGATGGCCATGTGCGGTCGTCTCTTGACGGGTACTTACTCGGTATGCATACTGCGTAAGTAGGCCGGACGAACCGGCATCACCCGTGGGAGGAGGTGGCGGATGTCGGTCAAGCTCGGGCTGCTGGCCCTGCTCGACGAGCAGCCGATGTACGGCTACCAACTGCACACGACGTTCAAGGAGCGGACCGGCGACACCTGGCCGCTCAACATCGGGCAGATCTATACGACGCTCGCCCGGTTGGAGCGCGACGGGCTCGTCGAGCCGGCCGGGGACGACGGCGACGGGCACGCGATCTACGCGCTGACCGACTCCGGCCGGGACGAGCTGCGCCGCTGGTTCGCCACCCCGGTGGCTCGGGCCGACCGGCCACGCGACGAGTTGGCCATCAAGCTCGCCGTCGCGCTCACCGTCTCCGGCGTCGACGTTCGCGAGGTGCTGCAGACCCAGCGCACGGCGACGTTGCGGGACCTCCAGGACCTGACGAGGCAGAAGCGCGAGGTCGCACCGGACGACCTCGCGTGGCTGCTCGCGCTCGACTCGCTCATCTTCCAGGCAGAAGCAGAAGCCCGCTGGCTCGACAGCTGTGAGGAACGGCTGCTCGGGTCGCCGGCGTATCGGAATGGGGTTGCCCGATGACTCTCCTTGAACTTCGCCAGGTCACCCGGGTGCACGGCACCGGTGCGGCCGCGGTCACCGCCCTCGACGGGGTGACGCTCACGGTCGCGGCTGGCGAACTCGTCGCTGTCATGGGGCCCAGCGGCTCCGGCAAGTCGACCCTGCTCAACCTCGCGGGTGGCCTCGACCAGCCGACGGCCGGCACCGTGGTGGTCGACGGGCAGGCGCTCGGCGAGCTCAGCAGCCGTCGGCTCGCCGGGCTGCGGCGCCGGTCGATCGGATACGTCTTCCAGGACCTCAACCTGCTGCCGGCGCTGACCGCCGCGGAGAACGTCGCCCTGCCGCGCGAGCTCGACGGCATCAGCGCGCGGACCGCACACGGCGAGGCGATCGCCGCGCTCGAGCGGTTCGGCGTCGCGGACATCGCCGACCGGTTCCCCGACGACCTGTCCGGCGGCCAGCAGCAGCGGGTCGCCATCGCCCGGGCGTTCATCGGCCCGCGTCGGCTGCTGCTCGCTGACGAGCCGACCGGGGCGCTCGACACCACGACCGGCGAGGCGGTGCTCCGCCTGCTCCGGGAGCAGTGTGAGAGCGGCGCCGGCGGCGTACTCGTCACGCATGAAGCGCGGCACGCCGCTTGGGCGGACCGGGTCGTGTTCCTGCGCGACGGCCGGATCGTCGACGAGAGCCGCGCCAGCGAGGCCACGGCCAACGGTGACCCCATGCTGTCGGGCGGTCGGTCATGAGCGCCGTCGCCAGCCCCCGCGTCCCGGTGCATCTCGCCTGGCGGCTGATCCGCCGCTCGCCGGCCCGGTCACTGCTCATCGCCCTGCTCGTCGCCATCCCCGTCCTCGCCGGCACCTTCGCCCTCGTGACGATCAGCACGGCCCGGCTCTCGCCGGGCGAAGCTGCCACCCGATACCTCGGCGGCGCCGACGCAATCGCGCAGGTCACCGAGATCAAGCGGTTCGACCCGAACGGGACCGCGATCGGCCGCGGCCCGCGGTTCAACGGGGAGCCCTCGACGGTCGAGACTCCGGCCGGACACGGTCACCAGAACCGGGCTGCGGTCGACCTCACCGCGCTGCTGCCGGCGGGTGCCCGAGCCACGCTCGGCCCGGAGAACGAGCGCCCGGTCCGCGTCGTCGCCGGACGCCGGGCCACCGACGTCACCGGAGTTCCGGTCGACCTTCGCGACCCGGTCACGCGCGGGACGTTCTCGATCGTCCACGGCACGGCGCCGGGCGCTGGGCAGGTCGCGGTGACCACATCGCTCGCCGACCACCTCGGCGTCGCGGTCGGCGACCGGCTGACGGTGCAGGGAATGCCGGCATCGGTGACGGTCTCTGCGGTCGTCCGGGACCCGCGCTCCCTCGGCGCGCGCGAGGTCGTCGCGCCGCT
>JAFAQI010000141.1 GCA_019246495.1 Frankiales bacterium
CAAGCGACACTCGACGTGCACCGGGGGATGCGCGCACACCTGGCCGCCGCTGACGACAACCGGCACGCCGCGCGCCGGATCGGGCATCACGAAGAGCCGGCTGTCGACGCTGCTGCGCCACGACGGCACGCGCCAGGTGGTCTACAACGGGCACCCGCTCTACTACTACTCCGGCGACACCAAGGCGGGCCAGGCGCACGGGCAGTGCCAGACGTTCCCCGCACCCTGGTACGTGCTCACGTCGTCCGGCACGCCGCACACCAAGTGCAGCGCGGGTGGCGGTGGTGGCGGCGGATCGCATTCGTGTACGCCGCGGCCGTCCGACGGTGTCGTGTCGACCGCGACGAAGGCCGGCGTCGGCGAGGTCATCGTCGACAGTGCCGGGTGCACGCTCTACGAGTACACGGCCGACCCGCCGAACTCGACGACCGCGCACTGCACCGGGTCGTGTGCCGTCGCGTGGCCGCTGATGACGAGCAGTGCGACGCCGACGGCGACGGGGAACGCGCAGAGCGGTCTTCTCGGAAAGAACGCGAACAACCAGATCACCTACAACGGCCACCCGCTCTACTACTTCACCTCGGACGCGCGGTCATCGAATGCGAGTGGCGAAGGTGACTACGTCGCGCCGGGCTACTTCTACGTGCTCGACCACAACGGCAACCAGGCCTGACTCGCTGAGGTCGTCGAGGGGTCACGCGGAGAGCGCGGCGTGCATCTCCCAAACAAGGATCTCGGCCGGCTCGGTTGCCGTCACGCGCTGACCGCCGATCGCGGTGAACCGCACCGCGTCGCCGGTCTCGAGCGGGCCGGCGCCTTCCAGCGTAACGGTTCCGCGCGGCACGAACAGGTGTAGGTAAGGCGCATCCGGCAGCTCGACGCTTGCCCCGGGTGAGAGGCGAGCCGCGTGCAGCGCGGCGTACTTGTTCTTGATCCGGATCGCCGAGACGTCGGCATGCTGCGGCATGCCCGAGGCCACAACGGCGAGCTGGTCGTCCAGCGCGCTGGGCTCGATCTCGAGCTGCTCGTAGCCGGGGTCGATGGCGGTCTCGTCCGGAACGACCCACATCTGCACGAAGTGCACGGGATCGCTGTGCGCAGCCTCGTTGGTGAGCCGCCAGGCGTCGTTCTTCTCGGAGTGCAGGATGCCGGTGCCGGCGCTCATACGTTGGGCGAGACCCGGGTAGATCACGCCGTTGTGGCCTTGCGAGTCCTGGTGGACCAGCTGTCCGCGTAGGACCCAGGTGACGATCTCCATGTCGCGGTGCGGATGGGTCTCGAAGCCGGTGCCGGGCGCGACGACGTCGTCGTTGTTGACGAGCAGCAGCCCGTGGTGGGTGTTGCGCTGGTCGTAGTGGTGCCCGAACGAGAAGGAGTGCTTCGAGTCGAGCCAGCCGATGTCGGTGGCGAAGCGGGAGGCGGCACGGCGGATGTCGACTGCAGGATTCAGCGTGGCTGTGGTCACGCCAGCCGGAACACCGCCACGGGCTGGGAGATTCCGGCGGGCGGGAGCAGACTGAGCTGATGAGAGGACTGGGCCGATGAGCGGACCGAGCCGATGAGCGGTGTGGGCGCATGAGCGGGCCGGTCGAGGCAGGAGACGTCGCGGGGACGGTCGAGCCGCCAGCGTCGGCGATCGATGCTGCCGGTTCCGCCCCGGTGGGCGAGGGACCGCCGCGGGTCGAAGTCACCGACGGCCGCGAGGCGACGGTCGGCCATCTCACCGTGCGCCGGGTGCTGCCGCGGCGACCCCGTCGTACCGTCGGCGCCTGGTGCTTCGCCGACCAGATGGGTCCGATCGAGGTACGGACGGAGCACGCGGTCGACATCGGCCCGCATCCGCACATCGGGCTGCACACGGTGACGTGGCTTCTGGCGGGTGAACTGCTGCACCGCGACACGCTCGGCTCGGAGCAGCCGATCCGTCCGGGGCAGCTCAACCTGATGACCGCGGGCGCCGGGGTCGCCCATGCCGAGGAGCAGGTCGGCTATCGCGGCGGCATGCACGGCATGCAGCTGTGGGTCGCGCAGCCGTCATCGACCCGGCACGGGCACCCGGCGTTCGAGCACCATGCCGAGCTGCCGCAGACAGAGGTCGGCGGAAGCCGGGTGACGGTGTTGGTGGGGGAGTTCGACGGTACGGCGTCACCGGCGCGTCGGGACACCGAACTCGTCGGGCTCGACGCGGTGCTGGACACCGGCCCGGTCGAGTGGCCGGTGCGCGCGGACTTCGAGCACGCGCTGATCGTGCTCGAGGGCCGAGTCGAAGTCGATGGCGTTGC
>JAFAQI010000145.1 GCA_019246495.1 Frankiales bacterium
CGCGGCGCCGCGGCGACGATGTCGCGAACCTGGTTGTCGGCGGCGGCCTGCTGGTACTGCGGGCCGGCGAGCACCTGGAGGTACCACAGCCGGCCGAGCAGGGTCGCGAGCAGCGAGATCACCAGCACGCGCAGGACGACGAGGCGCAGCCGCGATCTGTCGCTCACGCGCTCGGACTCCCGACAGCTCAGTAGGTGGTGACCGGCTCCGCGCGCCGAGCCGCGCCGGACACGAGCGGCACGATGAACGGTGCCAGGATCACATCGTAGAGAATCGTTGCTGTGAGTGAGTCGGCGACGCTGCTCGTGCCGACCCGCGCATCGCCCAAGAGCGCGCCGACGCCGGCGAAGACGAGTACGACGGCCGCGCTGGCGCCCGCGACCACCGCGACGGTCGTGATGACCGAGCGTTCCTCCACGTCTTCGAGCAGCCCGGCGGCGTAGCCGACCAAGGCGTAGGCCATCGCGAGCCGGCCGAGCGCGTGGTCGGCCGGTGGCATCACGTCGGCGGCCAGCCCCGCACCGAAGCCGAGAACGGTGCCCCACGTAGGCCCGGCGACGACGGCGAGCGCGACGACGCAGAGCAGGACGAGGTCCGGGTGGCCGACCGGCAGGTCGAGCGGGTTGACCAAGCCGGCCTGGAGCAGCAGCGCCGTGAGCACGACGACGGCGGCGAGCAGCCCGCGGCGCACCTCAGTGCGTCCGCGACGGTGTCGGCGACGGCGAGCCGGTTGCCGCGGGAGTCGCGGGCGGCGTACTCGGCGGTGGCGTCGACGGCGTTGGAGTGGGGGTCGGTGGCAGCAGCGAGTCGCGCTTGATCGTGCGCGGCGCGCTGACGACGACGCCGACGACGTCGAGCGAGTCGAAGCCGACGTACGGCGTGACCTCCGCCGTACGGGTCAGTGCGCCCGGCGTCGGCACGACGCGGGTCACCCGGCCGATGGGAACCTCCGGAACGAACGGCTTCTGCCCGATGTCGCCGAACGTCACCAGCCGCGACCCCACCTTGATGCTGCCCTGGCTGTCGAGCAGCGTGAACGTCATCGGCCCACGGCCGCCTCCGTCGACGTGCCCGATCAGTTGCGAGGACTCGAGCCGCGCGCCGGCGCTGAACTTCACGTCGTTCGCGAGCAGCACCGTCGTCGTCGTCGGACCGACCGACAGGGTCTTGCCGACGAGGCCGTCGCCGTCGATGACGGTCATGTTGGCGGTGATGCCGTCGCGGCTGCCGACGTCGATCGTCGCGGTCGACTCGAAGTCGAGCGACCCGCCGACCGCGCTCACCCGCGCGGTGACGATACGGAACTGCGCGATTTGGTCGAGGTGCAGCAACTTCTCCTCGTCGGCGAGCCGGGCCCGCTCCGCGTCGGTCAGCCGCAGTTGGCTGCGCAGCTGCGCGACCTCCTTGCGCAGCTTGGCGTTGTCGGACTTGTAGCTCGACAGGTGGCCGAGGCCGGAGAAGAACGATCCGATCGGCCGTACGACGTCGCCGACGGCGTTCTCGATCGGCCCGAACACCGCGTTGGCTACTCGCCGTAAGGGACCGCCACTACCCGAGCGGTAGTCCAGCGTGATGAGCGTGAACGCGGTGAGGAGGAGCACCGCGAGTACGACGCGGGCCCGCCCCGAGTCGCGCATACCGGGCTAGCGTCCCGTGCTACTCAGTGGCGCGGCTCGGAGATGAGGACCTGCTGGAGGGCCTCGAACTCCTCGACACACTTGCCGGCGCCCATGGCGACGGAGTTCAGCGGGTTGTCGGTGATGTGAATCGGCATGCCGGTCTCGTGCTTCAGCCGCTCGTCCAGGCCGCGCAGCATCGCGCCGCCACCGGTCAGCACGATCCCACGGTCCATCACGTCACCGGACAGCTCCGGCGGGGTCTTGTCGAGCGTCGTCTTGACCGCGTCGACGATCGCGTTGACCGGCTCCTCGATCGCCTTGCGGATCTCCTCGCTGCTGACGACGATCGTCTTCGGCAGGCCGGTGACGAGGTCGCGGCCGCGGATCTCGGCGTGCGGCTCGTCCGGCGCCGGGAACGCCGAGCCGATCGCCATCTTGATCTCCTCGGCCGTCCGCTCGCCGAGCATCAGGCTGTATTCCTTCTTCACGTACTGGATGATCGCGTTGTCGAGCTCGTCGCCGCCGACGCGGATCGACTGGCTGGTCACGATGCCGCCGAGCGAGATGACCGCGACCTCGGTGGTGCCGCCGCCGATGTCGACGACCATGTTGCCCGTCGGCTCATGCACCGGCAAGCCGGCGCCGATCGCGGCCGCCATCGGCTCTTCGATGATGTAGACCTTGCGCGCGCCGGCCTGGTAGCCCGCGTCCTTCACCGCGCGCTGCTCGACGCCGGTGATGCCACTCGGCACGCAGACGACGATCCGCGGCTTCGCGAAGTGGCGGCGGCGGTGCACCTTCTGGATGAAGTAGCGGAGCATCCGCTCGGTCGTCTCGAAGTCGGCGATGACGCCGTCCTTGAGCGGCCGGATCGCCACGATGTTGCCCGGCGTACGGCCGATCATCCGCTTGGCCTCGGTGCCGACGGCCAGGATCCCCGCGGTATTGGTGTTGATCGCGACGACGCTGGGCTCGTTGAGCACGATGCCCTTGCCGCGGACGTAGACGAGGGTGTTGGCGGTGCCGAGGTCCACAGCCATGTCTCGACCAAGGAACGCGAGATTGTTCGCCATGAGAGGGGAAAGGCCTTCCGAGCGGTAGGGCGGGCGACAGCCTCAGATGCTAGCCGCGGCAAGCAGTTTTGCCGAACCGAGCGCTAGGCCAGGTCGGGGAAGAAGAGCTTCACCTCGCGGGCAGCCGACTCGGGCGAGTCGGAGCCGTGCACGAGGTTCTGGCCGATCTCCAGGGCGAAGTCGCCGCGGATCGAGCCGGGTGCGCTCTTGACCGGGTCGGTGACGCCCATCAGGGCGCGGACCGCCTCGTGCGCCCGCGGCCCCTCGGCGACGAGGGCGACCAGCGGGCCGCTGGTGATGAAGTCGACCAGCTCGCCGAAGAACGGCTTGCCGTCGTGCTCGGCGTAGTGCTGCTGCGCGGTGTCCCGGTCGAGCGTCCGCAGCTCGAGCGCGGCGAGGCGCAGCCCCTTGCGCTCGATCCGGCCGACGATCTCCCCGACGAGGCCTCGGGCCACCCCATCCGGCTTGACGAGGACGAGGGTGCGCTCAGCAGAGGTGGAGTTGTCAGGCACGGTCGGCCAGCCTACCGACCGCCGTTGATCATGGGATTACGAGCGGGGCGCGCCGGCGGGCTGCGCCAGGTTGCCCATGATCAATTCGGCGGGCGCCAGAGGCGGAGGTAGTAGACCCAGATCGCGGCAAAGAGCCCGCCGACAACGTAGAGCGGCCACGTCACCACCCCCGCCGCGATGACCAGCGGCTGGAGCACCGTCCCAGCGAGGAGCCCGCGCGGCCGCCGGAGGACCGCCGCCGCGCCGCCCGTGAGCACGGCCAGGAGGAGCGGTACGACGACGTGCCATGCGTGCACGTGCCCGCGCTCCGCGGTCGCGACCGCCGGCGCGGCAAGCAGCAGCACGATCGTCTCGAGCGCCAGCCCGCCGATCCCTACGCCGACAAGCCCGCGCGGTGGGGCGCCGCGCTCGGTCGATTCGGTCCCCGCCGTCACGTCGCCGCCCCAGGCGCGAGCAGCTGCCGGGCGTCACCGACGGTGACGATCGACCCGGTCACGAGCACCCCGCCGCCGAGCCCATCAGCCTCGGCCAGCGCGACCGCCACCTCGATCGCGTCGTCCAGCCGCGCCGCCAGGCTCACCCGGTCACCGCCGAGCACGTCCGCCGCCACGGCAGCCAGCGCCTCGGCCGGCAGCGCCCGCGGCGACGTGTTGCTGGTCGCGACGACCGCATCGACGACCGGCTCGAGCGCGGCGAGCAGCCCGGCCGCGTCCTTGTCGTCGAGCACCGCCACCACGGCGACGAGCCGGTCGAACGTGAACGCCTCGCCGAGCGCCTCCGCCAGCGCCGCCGCACCGGCCGGGTTGTGTGCGCCGTCCAGGATCACCGTCGGGCTCCGCCGCACGATCTCGAGCCGTCCCGGCGACGTGACCGAGGCGAAAGCCGAACGGACGACGTCGCCGTCGAGCGGCCCACGCCCCTCGGCCGGACCGCCGCGTACGCCGAAGAACGCCTCGACCGCCGCCAGCGCGGTCGCTGCGTTGCCCGCCTGGTGCGCCCCGTGCAGCGGCAGGAAGACCTCCGCGTAGTCGCCGCCCAGCCCGGCGAGCTCCACCAGCTGGCCACCCACCGCGACGGACCGGCGGCGTACGCCGAAGTCCGTCCCGGCCCAGAACAGCCGCGCGTCGACCGCAGCCGCGTGCTCGGCGAGGACGCGCGCCGCGCCAGCCGGCTGCGGCCCGCACGCGACCGACGCCCCGGCGCGGAAGATGCCGGCCTTCTCCCCCGCGATCGCCTCGACGGTGTCGCCGAGGATGCCGACGTGGTCGAGGCCGATCGGCGTCACCACCGCGACCGGCGCATCGACGACGTTCGTCGCGTCCCACCGGCCGCCCAGCCCGACCTCGACCACCGCCGCATCGACCGGCACGTCGGCGAACGTCGCGAACGCCATCGCCGTCAGCACCTCGAAGAACGTCAGCCGGTCGGGATGCCGCGAGTCGACGAGCTCGAGGTACGGCGCGATGTCGTCGTACGCCGCAACGAACCGATCAGGCTCGACCGGCATGCCGTCGACGGCGATCCGCTCCACGACGTGATGCAGGTGCGGGCTCGTGTAGCGCCCGGTGCGGACGCCGAACTCGCGCAGCAGCGCGTCGATCATCCGGGCGGTGGTGGTCTTGCCGTTGGTGCCGGTGATGTGCACCGACGGATAGCTGCGTTGCGGTGAGCCGAGAATGTCGAGCAGATCGGTGATCCGGTCGAGGTCCGGAACCATCCGCGTCGGGAAGCGGCCTTCGAGCGCCTTCTCGACCGCTGCCAGGCCGACGGGCGCGGTGGCCGGTTCGCGCGCGTCGTCGTCCACGGAAAAGAGGTTACGGCGGCCACATACGATCGCTGACATGACCGAGAACGCCCGCGTGCCCGAGAAACCGTCGCTCGACGGCCTCGAAGAGCGCTGGATCTCGGTATGGGAGGAGCAGGGGCTGTATCGCTTCGACCGGTCGAAGTCGCGCGAGGAGATCTACGCGATCGACACTCCGCCGATCACCGCGAGCGGATCGCTGCACGTCGGGCACGTGTTCTCCTACACGCACACCGACCTCGTCGCGCGCTACCAGCGGATGCGCGGCCGCGAGGTGTTCTATCCGATGGGCTGGGACGACAACGGCCTGCCCAGCGAGCGCCGCGTGCAGAACTACTACGGCGTGCGGTGCGATCCGTCACTGCACTATGACCCCGGTTACGTCGCGCCGGAGGGCGGCACCGGCGCGCGGACGAAGCCGCAGGACCAGACGCCGATCTCCCGGCAGAACTTCGTCGAGCTCTGTGACCAGCTCACCGCGGAGGACGAGAAGTCCTACGCCGACATCTGGCGTCGCCTCGCTCTTTCGGTCGACTGGTCGGACCCCTATCGCACGATCGACAAGCGTTCGACCGCCATCTCGCAGAAGGCCTTTTTGCGGAACCTCGCGCGCGGCGAGGCCTACCAGGCGATGGCTCCGTCGCTGTGGGACACGACGTTCCGCACGGCGGTCGCGCAGGCCGAGCTGGAGGACCGCGAGCGGCCGGGCGCCTACCACCGCATCGCATTCCACGGATCAGCAGGCCAGGGCGACAAAGCTGCGGGCGGGCCGGTCTACATCGAGACGACCCGCCCAGAACTGCTGCCGGCGTGCGTCGCGCTCGTCGCGCATCCGGACGACGAGCGTTACCAGCCGATGTTCGGTACGACGGTGCGCACGCCGCTGTTCGCCGCCGAGGTGCCAGTCGTCGCGCATCGCCTTGCCGAGCCCGACAAGGGGTCCGGCATCGCGATGATCTGCACGTTCGGCGACCTCACCGACGTGACGTGGTGGCGGGAGCTTCAGCTGCCGACGAGACCGATTGTCGGGATGGACGGCCGCATCGTTGCCGAGCCTCCGGCCGAGGTCGATGCAGCCGCGTATGCCCGGCTGGCCGGCAAGACGGTGCACAGCGCACGAGAAGAAGTCGTCGCGATGCTGCGCGAGTCGGGCGACCTCGACGGTGACCCCAAGCCGATCACGCATCCGGTGAAGTTCTACGAGAGGGGCGACAAGCCGCTCGAGATCATCACCACGCGTCAGTGGTACATCCGCAACGGCGGCCGCGACACCGCAATCCGCGACGCGCTCGTGGCTCGCGGCAAGGAGCTCGACTGGCATCCGCCACACATGCGCGTGCGCTACGAGCACTGGGTGGAAGGCCTGACCGGCGACTGGCTGATCTCGCGGCAGCGGTTCTTCGGCGTACCGTTCCCGGTCTGGTATCGGCTCGACGCCGAGGGCAACGCCGACTACGACAACCCGATCACGCCGGACGAGGCGACGCTGCCGGTCGACCCGTCGAGCGACGTCCCACCGGGGTACGACGAGGCGCAGCGTGGGCAGCCCGGCGGTTTCATCGGAGACCCCGACGTGATGGACACGTGGGCAACCTCGTCGTTGTCGCCGCAGATCGCCGGCGGATGGACATTCGACGACGACTTGTTCGGCCGGGTGTTCCCGATGGATCTGCGACCGCAAGGCCAGGACATCATCCGCACCTGGCTGTTCTCGACGGTCGTGCGGTCGCACTACGAGTTCGGCACGGTGCCCTGGACCAACGCCGGCATCAGCGGCTGGATCCTCGACCCGGACCGCAAGAAGATGTCGAAGTCCAAGGGCGACGTCGTCACGCCGGTCGCGTTGTTCGAGGAGTTCGGCAGCGACGCAGTCCGCTACTGGTCGGCGTCCGCGCGGCTCGGCACGGACGCGGCGTTCGACACGGGCCAGATGAAGATCGGGCGACGGCTCGCGATCAAGATTTTGAACGCGTCGAAGTTCGCGCTCACCCTCGGCGAGACCGAGGGCGACCTGGCTGCCGTGCAACATCCGCTCGACCGCGCGCTGCTCGTCCGGCTCTCGGACGTGATCGAGACCGCGACGCGGTCGCTCGACCGCTACGACCACACGCGCGCACTCGAGGCGACCGAGACGTTCTTCTGGACCTTCTGCGACGACTACGTGGAGCTGGTGAAGGAACGTGCGTACGGCGAGCGCGGTGATGAGGCCGGCGCGTCAGCCAAGGCGACGTTGACGATCGCGCTGAAGGTGCTGCTGCGGCTCTTCGCGCCGTTCCTGCCGTTCGTCACCGAAGAGGTGTGGTCGTGGTGGCAGGACGGGTCGGTGCATCGGGCCACCTGGCCGACGGTCGGCGAGGTCACGGTCGGCGACGCCGAGCCCGCGCTGCTGGCACTGATGGGCGATGCGCTGTCGCAGGTGCGCAAGGCGAAGTCGGAAGCGAAGGTCTCGATGCGCACCGAGGTCGCGACCGCGGTGGTCCGCGGACCCGCGCCGCAGCTCCACATCCTCGCGACCGCGACCGACGACCTCCGCAGTGCCGGCAAGATCGCCGACCTCCGGCTCGAACCCGCTGGGGATCCGTCGATCCTCGTCTCGGTGACTTTGGCCACCTGACCGGCCTAGAACCCGGTCATGTGGCCATAGGCAACGGTGTCAGCGCGAGAAGATCCGGCTGGTCACGTCCGGGACCGACAGGGTTTCGGACCGCTGCTGCGGCATGCGCAGCGCGACGTCCTCCGGGGCGAACAAGTTCTCCAGCCGCAGCAGCTGCCGGTCGAGGTCGAGTCGCTCCCCGCGCCGGGCGGCGGCGACGGCGGCCAGCGCATAGGCGCGGGCCTCGCGCAGCCGCAGTTCGAGCTGGTCCGCCCGCGCCCGGGCCGCATCGGCAGAGGCGTGCGCCCGCGCGCTCTGGATCGCCGCCGCAACAACAGTCGCCGCGGCAACGACCAAGCGCCGTTGTTCCGTCGACCAGGCGTCCGGCACTGGTGAGTCCAGCTGCAGCAGGCCGATCGCCCGACCTTCGGCAACGAGCGGGACGCCGAAGTAGCTCCGCACGCCGTCCGACACGACAGCGTTGCCATCCGCATCCACGGCCCGGTCGGCGACGATGTCCGGGAGATACACCGGCTGCTCGGTGAGGATCACCCGGCCGCCGATCGACCCGCCGAGCGGGATCCGCTGCGCCATGGCGTGCGGTGGCGCGACCGGGTCCGCCGCGGCCATCCGGATCCAGCCCTCGTCGTCGAGAAGCTGGATCGAGCCGCCGCCGAACTGAAGGTGCGGGCGCAAGCCTCGGAAGACCTCGCTCAGCACGCTGTCGACGTCGTGGCGTGCCGTCACCTGACGAGCCAGGCGCGACAACCACTCTGCGTCGTCGCTCCTCCTGGTCACGACCCCATCACAAC
>JAFAQI010000207.1 GCA_019246495.1 Frankiales bacterium
CGCGGCGATCTGGCGTTGCACCTCGAAGCGTTCGGTGGTCATGGCCGGAAGCCTGACACGGCGCATGTAGGCCTCGGCGGGAGCGGTAGCGTCGCCCGATGCCGCGTTGGGTGGAGACCGTCGAACGGGTCATCCCCGCGCCGCCGGCTGACATCTTCCGACTCGTCGCCGACCCGAGACGGCACAAGGACATCGACGGCTCGGGCACCGTCCGGGATGCGAAGGATCTGCCCGAGCGTCTTACGTTGGGTTCCACGTTCGGCATGAACATGGAGTACGGCGGGCGCTACAGCATGACGAGCACCGTCATCGAGTACGAGCCGGACAAGCGGATCGCGTGGCAGAGCCGGCCGCCACGCGACTCCGCGCGCTGGCGTCATCTGTTCGGCGGCCGCATCTGGCGTTACGAACTCGAGCCGGTCGAAGGCGGGACGCGTGTCCGCGAGAGCTGGGACCTGTCCGAAGAAGGCCTGCGCTGGCTGGTGATCGGCTACCGCCGCAAGACCCGGTCCAACATGCACGCAACGCTGCAACGCATCGAACACCTCGTCACCCGCCGCTGATCTTCGCCGGCGCGACCACCTCTCCGGCCTGTCGTGCGGCTTTCCGTGCACGAGCGCGAAGATCTGCCCATGGCGACATACCAGACCCTCACCTACGACGTTCGCGACGCGAAGGCTTACCTGACGCTCAACCGTCCGGACCGGCTCAACGCGATCGACGACGTCATGCCCGGCGAGATCCGCGCCGCGGTCGACGAAGCCAACGCGGACGACAACGTGCGCGTCATCGTCGTACAGGGAGCGGGGCGAGCGTTCTGCGCCGGCTACGACCTCAAGCACTTCGCTGAAGGCGACAGTAAACAGAGCGCCGCGGGCGACATCAACGACCGCTGGCGGCAGACAAAGCCGTGGGACCCGGTCCGCGACTACCGCGAGATGCGCCGCAACACCGACGACTTCTTCACGTTGTGGCGCTCGCTCAAGCCGACGATCGCGAAGGTGCACGGATACGCCGTCGCCGGTGGCAGTGACATCGCGTTGTCCTGCGACCTCGTGGTGATGGCCGACGACGCGAAGATCGGCTATCCGCCGGCGCGGGTGTGGGGCTGCCCGACGACCGCGATGTGGGTCTATCGGCTCGGTGCGGAGCGGGCGAAGCGGATGCTGCTCACCGGAGACACGATCGACGGTACGACGGCAGCGTCGTGGGGGCTGGTCGTTCAGTCAGTGCCCGCCGACGAGCTCGACACGGTCGTCGAGGCGTTGGCCGATCGCGTCGCGGGAGTGCCGACGAATCAGCTCGTCATGCAGAAGCTGATGATCAACCAGGCGCTCGACAACATGGGTCTCGCCGGCACGCAACTGCTCGCCACACTGTTCGATGGCGTCGCGCGGCACACTCCGGAGGGCGTGTGGTTCAAGCAGCTCGCCGAGGAGCAGGGCTTCCATGCAGCGGTCGAGTGGCGTGACTCCGGTCGCCGCATCCCCGACGCCGGCGACACGTCGACCTGACCGCTACATAGTCTCGGCGCGTGCGACTTCTTCTCATCGGTGCGCCGGGCGCCGGCAAGGGCACCCAGGCGACGCGCATCGCCGAGCACTTCAAGGTCGCGCACATCTCCAGTGGCGACTTGCTGCGCGAGCACGTCGCCAAGGAGACCGCGGTCGGCAAGAAGGCGCGCGAATACATGGAGCGCGGCGACCTGGTCCCCGACGACGTCGTCCTCACGATGCTGCGCAAGCCGGTCACCGAGGCCGTCGCCAACGGTGGCTACGTGCTCGACGGATTTCCGCGGACCGTCGAGCAGGCGGAGGCGGCGTACGCCGTGGCCAAGGACCTCGGCGTCGCCGTGCAGGTAGCGGTTCACCTCGCGGTCGATCCGGCGTCGCTCGTCGAACGCCTCGTCGCTCGCGGCCAGGAGAGCGGTCGCAGCGATGACACCCCGGACGTCATCAAGCACCGCATCGACGTCTATGAGGAGCGGACGCAGCCGCTGCTCGACTACTACGCGCAGCGCGAGCGGCTGGTGAGTGTCAACGGTGACCGGCCCGTCGACGAGGTGACGTGGTCGGTCGTCGTGCAGCTGCAACGCGTCAAGCG
>JAFAQI010000330.1 GCA_019246495.1 Frankiales bacterium
CGGGGTCTGGCCGAGAGCTGCCCGACGCGAGGCGGCGTACCAGTCGCTGCGGTCCTCGTCGAGCAGCCGGGCGACAGCACCGGCGACCCTTGTGCCGAAGTCGTGCGGGTCCTCGCCGCTCGCCGGACGGACCGGCCGGCCATACCGCACGTGGACGGCGGGGCGCCCGGGCTTGGGCCAGGACCGGCCGCGTGGCATCGCGGCGAACGATCCGACGATGCCGACGGGTACGACGGGGACGTCCGCGCGGATGGCGAGATGTGCCGCGCCGAGACGGAAGCGCCGGGTCCAGCCGTCGGGGGAGCGCGTCCCTTCCGGATACATGACGAGCGACCAACCCTCGGCCAGCAACCGCATCGGCGTCTCCGACAGGCCGACACCTCCGCGCTCAATCGGAAACGTCGCGAAGACCAACGCCGAGCCGACAGCCCGCCACCACGCGTCGAAGAAATAGTCCGCAGCGGCGCCTACCGCCACCCGTCGCTGCCACTGCGCCGGAAGTGTCGTGAGCAACAACGCCGTGTCGAGGTGCGACGAGTGGTTCGCGACAAAGATGACCGGTCCGGTCAGCTCGTTGAGGATGTCGTGACCGTCCACGCGCAGCGTCGTCTCGTGCCGGACGATCGGCGCGAGTCCCCCACGCAGGATCGCCTCGCGCGCCGTCCGCGCCGGACGCGAGCGCGCCCAGTCGGTCGGAAACTCGCGCGGCTCCGGAAAGACGTGGTGCGGCTCGGCTGATCGCGGCGGAAGGGGTCGGTGCGACCAGCGCCAGCCACGCGACAGCTGCCGGACGTCTTTGACCAGGCTCGTCATGCGGACGACTTCACGTGCGCAAGGATGTGCGGCGGCGCGTGCTGGTAGGTGATCGACGGCGACCGCCCCACCGTGTCGCTCGCCATCTCCAGTGCGTCCGCGAACGTCGACGCCGACCGCATGCCCATCCGCGCAACCGCCTTGCGGTCACCGCCAACCCAGATGACGTCGCCGACGTGGTCGAGCGCGTGCGCGCACCAGTACCACATGTAGAACGGATGCACCCCGTGGTAGGCGTAGGACGTCCGGTATAGGTGGATGTACCAGGGGTCTGTTGCGTACTGCTCCTCGAACTTCTGCTCGATCACCTTCGGGTCCGTCGACACCGACAGCACCTCGTCGAAGAAGTCGATGTAGGACGGGTGGTGCAGGGCCGAGAACTCCCACGGCACCGGGTGGTTGAGGATCACCGCGCCGCCTTTACGCACCAGCGGCTGGCCGATGTAGGAGTTGAAGAAGTAGCCGAGCCCGAGGCAGGCGGCGAGGATCGGGTTCATGACGCTGTTGACGTTGTAGGGGCACAGGTAGGGCAGCCCCATCACCAGCACGTCGCTCTGCCCGTCGACCTCGACCAGCTGCTGGCGATGCACCCGCTCAAGCGTCTGCTCGTGCACCGGCTCCACCGCGCCGGCGGTGACGCCGGTGACGGCGTAGGGCGCCTCCATCGACTGGAAGACCTTTCGGCGGGCCTTCGCCGGAAGCAGGTCGAGGCCGCGCTTCGCTCCGAGGAAGGTCGCCTGGTCGCGCAGCGACCACTCCCACTCGCGCTTCGTGAGGAACCCGTACTGCGACGGAAATGCGTCGTTGTTGAGCGTCGTCTCGATCTGGAAGACCTTCACGTGCCGACCGACCACCTGACCCATTCGCCAGGCCGAGGAGTGCAGCTGCGAGCTGTGCCGGTCCATGAACGAGCGCGAGTGCGTCATCGTGTGCGCGTTGTGGTGATGACGCAGCGACTTGTACGACGCCAACCCGATCGCGGTCGACTTCCAACCGCCATCCATCGCGACCAGATTCACGTTGACATAGACAAGAAGGTCGGACTCGGCCGCGCGGCGCGAGATCTCGACGTCCTCGTCCTTGTCGGTCATGCCGAGGTGCGCGAGGTTGGCGCGGTCCTCGGCGTCGAAGTTGACGAGGTTGTCCGGCCAGAACGAACGGAACACCCGCTCACCGACGATCGCTTCGATCTCCGCAGGTGTCATCCTCCGGTGCAGAGCGTTGGCGGCGATCAGCTGCACGTCGTCGACACCGGCTCGGGCGGCGTATTCGAGCACGTGCTCGATGACACGTTGCCGAATGTCGGGCTTGCGCATCGGCGGGAGCGGAAGTGACAGGTCGTCGAAGGCGATCGTGAGCCGCATGCCCGCCCGCAGCAGCGCTGGAAGCGGCTCGCTGTCGACCGGGTTGAGCAGTGCCTGCTCGATCGCCTCGTCGACGTCCGGCAGGCCGGGCAGCGACTCCGGCGGATAGACCACCCGTGTGCCCAGCGGGAACTCCTGCAGCCGGAAGCTCTCACCGGCGTGCACGAGCAGCGGCGGTGTCCGCTCGTCGACGGTCAACACGAACCCGGGCCGCGCCATCAGGCTGCACTCCTCAGATCGAAGGCCACTTTGACCGTACCCAGCCGGCCCGCGTCGCCGGCGTGGTCGAGCGCCTCGCGCCAGCGCGACAGCGGATATGCGACACCCAGCAACCCGTCGAGCGGCGCATCCGCGGCGAGGCTCATCGCCACCGCGAACGCGTCACCGGCGCTCGCGTAGGCACCGGTCACCTCGAGCTCGCGGAACCATGCCGGGGTGAGGTCCACGCCCTCACCCGGCACACCGGCAAGGAGGACGCGGCCGCCGGCTCGCGTCGTCCGCAGTGCGGTGTCGATCGACGATCGCGACCCGACCGCGTCGATCGCGACGTCGACGCCACCCAGGAGATAGGCGGGGCCGCGTTCCGGCTCGAGCCGCAGTGCGCGCGTCGCCCGTCGTACGCCGCCGACGACCTCGCTCGGCGAGACGACCTCGGTGGCGCCGAAAAGCCGGGCGAGCTCGGCTTGCCGCCGATGCTTCGCGACGACCGTGACCACCGCCGCTGGCGTGAGCTCGCGCAGAGCCAGCGTGATGAACAGACCGACCGCACCGGCGCCGACGACGAGCACGGACTGGCCGTCGCGGACGTCGGCGCGCCGGGCGGCGTGTACGGCGCACGCCATCGGCTCGACGAGCACCGCTCGGCTGTCGTCGAGCGAGTCGGGCACGGGATGCAGTTGCGAGACGTGCGCAACCAGTTCGCCGCTCCAACCGCCGCCGGTGTCGGCGCAGTATCCGGTCTGCAGTCCCGGTGAGACGTGCCCCACCGTGACGCGGTCACAGCGGTTGCGCTGCTCGGTGCGGCATGCCTCGCACGGCTCGAGGCCGCGGGCCGCACAGGCCAGCACCGAGTCGAGGACGACGCGGGTGCCGGCCGGGATGCCGGGGGCTTCGTCGAGCGTCTCGCCGACGACCTCGTGCCCGGGAACGAACGGCATGGAGACGAGTGCACTGAGATAGAGCGACGCGTGGCCGGACAGCGTCGCGAGGTCACTTCCGCAGATGCCGGACAACCGTGGCCGCACCCGCACCCAACCGTCGAGCCGCGGCACCGGAGCGTCGCGATGCACGAGCCGCAGCGGGGCGAGCGGCCCGGCAAGCAGGCCGGGCAGCCGGTTGCTGACGGCGCGGGCTGCGACGTAGCGCGGCAGCGAGCGGTAGACCTCGAGCGCGTTTATCACCGGGCGCGCTCCAACGTCCGGGCGCTGGTCGCGTGCCACGGCTCGATCGGCCACCGGCTCCGCCGGGCGACGCGGGAGAGCACGACGTCGGGGTCGACCGCGACCGGGTTACCGACGGCGCGCAGCAACGGCAGGTCACTTGCCGAGTCGGCGTAGGCGAACGATGACGCGAGATCCCAGCCGTCGGTCGCCGCGCGGCGCCGCAGCCACGCAGCTCGCGCCTCGCCGACGATCGGCGGTGTCACGAGGAAACCGGTGCAACGGCCGTCCGGACCGACCGCGAGGTCGGCGGCGATGATCTCGTCGAAGAGCGGCGCGACCGGGCGGGTCAGCGGAGCGATCGCGCCGGTGATGAGCACCGTGTGGTCGCCTGCCGCGCGGTGCTCGCGGGCGGTGCGCGCCGCCGTCGCGGACAGTCGGCTCAGCACGATGTCGGTGACGTGTTCGTCGACGATGCGCAGCAGTTCGTCGTACGACGCACCTTCGTAGCGGCGGTAAACCGAGCGCAGAAAGGCGCCGCGGTCGCGGCGTTCGGTCAGCAGCCAGCGGGGCAGCGCGCGAGCAACATCGACGACCTCGCGGGTGCGAGCCGGACCGCGGAGCTCCGGCAACCGCAACCACAGATATGACTCGACGACGTTGGACGGCAGCAGCGTGCCGTCCATGTCGAATACGGCGACGACCCTGCCGTTGGTGTCGGCCGCGGAGCCGTCGAGACCGCGCCGCGTCGGGTCGCGCCGAGTCGGCGTGCTGGAGAGCGCGCGAAGAGTCGACGTGACCGCCGGTGTGTGTACGCCGGCGATGTAGTGCGGCCAGTCGATCGTCGCTGCGTCGAAGCCGAACGGCTCGATGTCGTCGGGATGCAGCGCCTGGTGCAGTGCGAGGGTGCGGCTGTCGGTGAAGTGCAGCTCGGCCTCGGCGTAGGGCCGGTAGAGGTCGAAGTAACGGCGCAGGAAGTCGATCCGCCGCTTCTGCCGGTCGAGGTCGCGGGCCCAGCCGCGGGTGCGCGTCGAGCGGGGCAGGTGCGTGACGACGCGGTCGGCGGTCTTCTGTGCGCGTTCGGCCAGTCGCAGCAGCTGGTCGACCCGCTCCGCGCCGGGCC
>JAFAQI010000292.1 GCA_019246495.1 Frankiales bacterium
GGGCTCGGCAAGCTGCTCAACCGTCGCCGTGGCGGAGCACCCGGCATGCCTGCGCCGTTCACCGCCCCGCGCACGTCGTTCAACGCGACGGTCACACCGCACCGCACGATCTCGTTCGTCAACGTCTCACTCGACGACGTGAAGACCGTGAAGAACGCATTCGGCGCCAAGGTCAACGACGTCGTCATCGCGGTGGCGTCAGGTGCGCTGCGCCGCTACCTGGCGGCGCGCGACGAGCTGCCGGAGCGTTCGCTCATCGCCGCGATCCCGGTGTCGGTGCACGACCGTACGGCGGAGAAGGACGGTACGACGAAGGTGTCGTTCATGTTCTCGAGCCTGGCGAGTGACGTCGAGGACCCGGTCGAGCGGCTGCGGCTCATCGCGGAGACCAACGAGGGTGCCAAGGCCGACCACGAGCTCGTCGGTGCGTCGTTCCTGCAGGACTGGGCCGAGCACGCGGCGCCCAACACGTTCTCGCTCGCGGCGCGGATGTATTCGAGTCTGCGGCTGTCGGAGCGGCATCCCGTCGTACACAACCTCGTCATCTCCAACGTCCCCGGGCCGCCGATTCCGTTGTATTTCAACGGCGCGAAGCTCGTCGGGCTCTATCCGCTCGGCCCGATTATGGACGGTGCAGGGCTCAACGTGACCGTGCTGTCCAACATGGACTCGGTCGGCTTCGGCTTCATCTCGTGCAAGGAGCTCATGCCCGACCCGTGGCAGCTCGCCAACGAGGTGCCGGCAGCGCTGGCCGAGCTCGTCGAGGCGGCCGAGAAGGAGACCGGCCAGCCGGCGAAGCAGGCTAAGCGGCAGCCCGCGCGGAAGCGCGCCTAGTCACCGACTGGCACGCGCTCACCAGCACCGGCACGAAGTCGGTCGCGCCGAGCACGAGCGCGGCATGGCTGCCGGGCACGTCGTAGACCATCGCACCCGGAATCGACGCCGCGAGCCGCCGCTGCCGTCGCGTCGGGATGAACCGGTCACGGGTCGCGACGACCACACTCGTCGGGACGTCCACGCGGCGGATCCACGCCGAGGAGTCGAAACGACCGATCTCGTCGATCGCGGCGAGCATGGCCCATGCGCTGGTGCTGCGGAACTCCGCCATGGCCCACGGCGCGACGACGGGGTCGGTGCTCGACAACGGCGCGGGGCTGTCGGCGAGCGCGGACGCGACGCGCTCGACGCGGTTACGCACGCCTTCGCCCCAGCGCGTCATCGCGAGCTGAGTGAAGCTGAACCACAGCCGCTCGGTCACCTTGCCGCGGAAGTTGCGCGCGGTCGCGGCGAGCACCATGCCGTCGAGCCGGTTGCGGTGTCGCTTCCAGACCAGCTGCGCGACCGCGCCGCCCATCGAGTAGCCGACGACGGTGAACCGGTCGACGCCCAGCGCGTCCGCCACCGCGACAACGTCGTCGGCGCAGTCGTCGAGCAGGAACTTTTCGCACCGGATGCCACGGCCGTGCCAGCGCTGGTCGAACGTGATGACGCGGTAGTGCCTCTTGAGCTCGCTGACCGACGGGTACCACGACAGTGCCGCTGTCGTCGCGAGTGCATGCAGCAGGATCAGCGTCGGTGCGCCGGGCGGGCCCTCGATGTCGACGACGCACGTGCGACCGCGGCCCGGCAGCTCGACCATGCGCCCCGCCGGGAAGTCCACCGGACGCGGGGCCGTGCCGAACCTGTTCACAACTTTGCCGACCAGCGGCATGACTCTCACACTCGCAACATATCGCTGACGGGTCGTCAGAAAACCTCGGCGGGGTCGAATTCACTTGTGGTGTCGGGGGTCTTGCGCAGAAATGGAACGTGTTCTAGTTTGGTTCAGTGGCGGTCTCGACCATGGGCGTGTCTGCCGAGCACCGCGCGCTGGCCGAGGCGGTGCACGGTCTCACCGACCAGCAGAAGCTGACGCTTGCCGCCCGTGCTCTCGCCGACGCCGAGAGCGAATCGCTGCCCGACGCTTGGCGCGCGATCGCCGCACAGGAACTCATGGCGCTGCCGTTCGACGGCACCGCACTTGACGTCTGCGTCGCCCTCGAGGCGTTCGGTGCGGCGTGTGCACCCGGACCGTTGCTGCCGACGACGCTCGCCGCCTTGCTCGTCACGCAGCACGGATCGGACGACCTGCGCGCCCGAGTCGACGCCGGTGTGCGCGACGGATCGATGTCGATCGGTGTGCAGATCGGCGACGTCGTGGTCGGCGGCGCGTCGGTGTCGCACGTCTTGCTCCCGGTCGGCGGCCGATGGTCTTTCGTCGAAGCCGCCGTGCTCGGTTTGTCGTCGTACGCCGGGATCGACCCGACCCGTCGCGTGGCGACGATCGGCAACCGCCCGGAGTCCGTCGACGACAACGACGTTCTCGCCGGACTGACTGACGACGCGGTGCGGGTCGCCGCGGTCGTGCTGATGTCGGCCGAGGCGTGCGGCGTCGCGTCGTGGTGCGTCGACACGGCGGCGAGCTATGCGAAGGTGCGGGAGCAGTTCGGCAAGCCGATCGGCGCGTTCCAGGGTGTGAAGCACCGGTGTGCCGCGATGCTCGCGCAGCTCGAGCTGGCGCGCGGCGCGGTGTGGGACGCGGCCGCGGTGCTGGACGACGACACGGTCGGCGGGCCGGAGCGGGAGCTTGCCGCATCGGTCGCCGCGGCCGTCGCGCTGGAGGCCGCGGTCGAGTGCGCGAAGAGCTGCATCCAGGTGCTCGGCGGCATCGGCTTCACGTGGGAACACGACGCGCATCTCTACCTCAAGCGCGCGCTGGCCGGTCGGCAGCTGTTCGGAGGCACGTCGGGCTGGCGACTCGCGGCGGGCCGGGCGGCGCAGGCCGGCGTACGGCGGATGCGGTCGCTCGACCTCGGCGACGACCACGCCGGCCTCCGCGCTGAGGTGCGCGCGTTCATCGAGGGCCTGCCGGACGACGACCGTGCGCGGCGGGTCGCCATCGCCGACTCCGGTTATCTGATGCCGCACTGGCCGGCGCCGTATGGGCGAGCCGCCGGGCCGGTGGAGCAGCTCGTCATCGACGAGGAGTTCAGCCGCGCGGGAGTGAGTCGCCCGGACCTCGTGATCGGCAACTGGGCGGTGCCGACGATCCTTCAGTACGGCACCGACGAACAGCGCAAGCGGTTCGTGCCGCCGACGCTCTACGGCGACATCTTCTGGTGCCAGATGTTCAGCGAGCCGGGTGCGGGCTCAGACCTCGCGTCACTGCAGACAAAGGCGTCGCGGGTCGAGGGCGGCTGGTCGCTGTCCGGTCAGAAGGTCTGGACGTCGGCGGCCCGGTGGACGCAATGGGCGATCTGCCTCGCGCGGACGTCGACCGAGTCCGACAAGCACCGCGGTATCACCTACTTCCTCGTCGACATGAAGTCGCCGGGGC
Organism: Frankiales bacterium; assembly: GCA_019246495.1. Classification (GTDB taxonomy): domain Bacteria; phylum Actinomycetota; class Actinomycetes; order JAFAQI01; family JAFAQI01; genus JAFAQI01. The sequence continues at coordinate 3,377 of JAFAQI010000292.1, forward strand.
TCGACGTTCGGCCGTTGCGTGAGCTCACCGGCGACGCGCTGTTCAACGAGATCTTCCTGAGCGATGTGTTCGTGCCGGACGACTGCGTGATCGGCGAGGTCGACGACGGCTGGCGGCTCGCGCGCACGACGCTCGCCAACGAGCGCGTCGCAATGAGCACCGGCTCCGCGTTCCCGTCCGGAGTCGAGGACCTGCTCGAGGCGCTCACCCACTCCGCGGACGCCGACGACCCGGTCGCGTTGACGCGTGTCGGCGAGCTGGTCTGCCTTGCGCAAGCCGAAGCGATGCTCGGCGTACGCGCCACTCTCGCTCGCGTCTCCGGCACAGACCCGGGTGCGGCGTCGAGCGTGCGCAAGCTCGTCGGCATGCACCTGCGGCAGGACGTGTCGGAGCTCGCGCTCGAATTGCTTGGACCGGACGCAGTGCGCGGCGACGGCCCGGCGGCGAAGCAGCTGCGGCGGTTCCTCGCGAACCGGTCGCTCACGATCGCCGGCGGCACCAGTGAGGTACTGCACAACATCATCGGCGAGCGCATGCTCGGTCTGCCGAGAGGCTGAGATGGTCGACAATCTGCGGCTCGGGCTGATGCTCGGCTATTGGGGTGCGAACCCCGACGACGCAACCGAGACAGTGCTCGCCGCGGAGGACTGCGGCTTCGACTCGGTGTGGACTGCGGAGGCCTATGGCTCCGACGCGTTCACGCCGCTCACCTGGTACGCCGCACGCACGTCGCGCATCAAGCTCGGCACTGGCCTCGTCCAGCTGTCGGCGCGGACGCCGGCCGCGACTGCGATGACGGCCGCGACGCTCGACGCGTTGTCCGGCGGCCGGCTGACGCTCGGTCTCGGCGTGTCCGGTCCGCAAGTGGTCGAGGGGTGGTACGGCGTACCTTTCCCGAAGCCGCTCGAACGCACCCGCGAGTACGTCGACGTCGTCCGCAAGGTCTGGCGGCGCGAGGTCGTCAGCAACGACGGCCCGCACTATCCGCTGCCGTTCCCCGGCGGCACGAAACTCGGCAAATCCATCAAGCTGACATTGCATCCGGTGCGCGACAGCATTCCCGTGCTGCTCGGCGCCGAGGGGCCGAAGAACGTCGCGCTGGCAACGGAAATCGCCGACGGCTGGCTGCCGATCTTCTACCACGTCGAGCGCGGTGCCGACGTCTACTCCGATGCCCTTGCCGGAGCGCGCGACGGCTTCGAGGTCTGCTGTCCCGTGACGGTTGTCGTGAACGACGACACAGCGGCGGCGCTCGAGTTCGTCAAGTGGACTCTCGCGTTCTACATCGGCGGCATGGGTGCGGCGAACCTCAACTTCCATCTCAACGTCATCGGACGGATGGGTTATGAGGACGCGGCGGCCGAGGTGCAGAAGCTGTTCCTCGCCGGCGACCGCGAGGCCGCGATGAAGGCAGTGCCCGACGACCTCGCCGACGGCATCGCACTGTGCGGACCGCTCGACCGCATCCGTGAGCGGCTTGACCTCTGGCGGGCGTCGCCGGTGACGACAATCCTCGCCGGCGGCCTGCGCAATCCCGAGCATCTGCGCGCGCTCGCCGACCTGGTCGGCTGACTTGTCAGAACCTCATCGCGCTATGGCGCCACCACGTTCTGACAAGTCGCGGGTCGATCCCGAGGCAGTCGGTGCGCTCGTCGCTCGCGCCCGACGCGATGTCGATGACGAGCTGTTGCCGTCGGTGCAGCTCGCTCTTGCGTACGACGGCGAGGTCGTCGTCGACGAGACGTTCGGTGCGCCGCCCGCCTCGCGCTACGTCACGTTCTCC
>JAFAQI010000011.1 GCA_019246495.1 Frankiales bacterium
CTGATCGACACGCCGCTCGGCCGGGTCGCGACCGCGGGACGGCCGAGCCGGGCGTCGACGCGCATCCCACTCGGCCGGCAGGGGACGCCGTGGGAGGTTGCGGACGCGGTGTGCTTCCTGCTGTCGAACGAGGCGAGCTACATCACGGGGCAGGTCCTCGTCGTCGACGGTGGCCTCTCGACCATCGGCTGACATGCACGTCCGCGCCCGTTGCGGGAGAGCCGGTCCCGTCGCTACGGTCCGGTTATGACGACAGCCCAGGTCAACGTCGCCCGCGCCACACGGAACGACGCGGCGACGTTGGGAACGGCGCTCGCCGGCGCGTTCGCGGACGACCCGGTGTTCGGCTGGCTGATTCCGTTCGATGTCGCGCATCGCGACGAACGGCTGCGCACGTTCTTCACGAGCATGGCGCGGTCATATCTCCGCCGCGACAAGCACGCCTACGTCGCCGGTGCGGGCGTCGCTGCGGCGTTGTGGTCGGCGCCCGGCTCGTGGGCGCTGCCGCCGACCGAGATCGCCCGGGAGTCGCGTCCGGCGATGCAGGCCTTCGGGCGCAACCTCATCCGCGCGCTGCGTGTGCAGCTGCAGATCGAGGCCGACCATCCGAAGGACCCGAAGCACTGGTATCTCGCCTACGTCGGCGTCGCTCCCGGTCACCAGGGCCAGGGCATCGGTTCGGTCGTGCTGCAAGAGGTGCTCCGGCAAGCCGACGCGACGGGCACTCCGGCGTACCTCGAGTCGTCGAACGAGCGCAACCTCACCCTCTATGAGCGAAACGGCTTCCGCGTCACGTCGTCGTTCCCGGCGCTCGGCAAGGGCCCGACGATCTGGCGCATGTGGCGCGACCCGCAGTGACCCCGGTGTGAACGCCGACGGGTACGACGAACCGCTCGACCGCGCCGCAGCAATTGCGAAGGAGTGGCTGCACTCGCTCGGCTCGCGTCGCGTCGCACCGGAGCAGTCCGCGGCCGAGGTGCGCACGGCTTTTCCCGACCGGCTGCCGGACGAGGGCTCGTCCGCCGATGCGGTGGTCGCGGAGCTCGCCGCTGCCGCGGAGCCGGGACTCATGGCGATTGGTTCCGGGCGCTTCTTCGGCTGGGTGATGGGAGGAGTGCTGCCGGCCGCGCTTGCCGCCGACTGGCTGGTGAGCGCGTGGGACCAGAACACCGGGCTTCGCTTCGCAACCCCGGCGACTGCGGCGCTCGAGGAGTGCGCCGCGACGTGGTTGCTCGACCTGCTCGGGCTGCCGGCGTCGTGCGAGGTCGGCTTCGTGACGGGCGCGACGATGGCGAACTTCACCTGCCTGGCGGCGGCCCGCCAGGCTCAGCTCGCCGCCGCCGGCTGGGACGTCGGAACCGACGGCCTGTCCGGCGCTCCGCGGTTGCGCGTCATCGTCGGCTGCGAGCGGCACGACTCCGTCGACGTCGCGCTGCGCTATCTCGGCCTCGGCGCTCCAATAGTTGTCGCCGCGGACGACCAGGGGCGGGTGCGCACGGACGCACTCGCCGATGCACTCGCGGACTGCGGCGGACCGGCGATCGTCTGCCTCCAGGCGGGCAACCTGCACTCCGGCGCCTTCGATCCGTTCGCGGACGCGGTCGACGTCGCCCACCGGCACGGTGCGTGGGTGCACGTCGACGGGGCGTTCGGATTGTGGGCGGCGGCTGCGCCCGAACTCGCGCCGCTCGTCACCGGCATGGCCGGCGCCGACTCGTGGGCGACCGACGCGCACAAGACGCTCAACACGCCCTACGACTGCGGTCTGGCGATCGTCCGCGATGCCGCGGCGATGCGGTCGGCGATGGGGATGCGCGCGAGCTACCTGATCACCGACGGAAGTGGTGACCCGCTCGACCGCGTTCCGGAGATGTCGCGGCGGGCGCGCGGCGTTCCCGTCTGGGCGGCGTTGCGTTCCCTCGGCCGCGCGGGCGTTGCGAACCTCGTCGGCGGCCTCGTGCACAACGCGCAGGCGCTCGCCGCCGGGGTCGACGACATCGCCGGCGCCGAGGTGCTCAACGACGTCGTCTATACGCAGCTGTCACTCGCCTTTGGTTCAGACGAACGCACCGAAGCCGTCACCAAGGCGCTGCTGGCCGACGGTACGACGTGGATGTCCGGGTCGCGTTGGCGGGACCGCGCAGTGATGCGGGTGTCGGTGAGCAACTGGTCGACCGACGACAACGACATCGCGCTGTCGCTCGACGCTATCCGCCGGGCGGTGTCGAGCGCCGGCCGAGTGCGAGCGCTCCGGCGTATTCACCCAATGCCGTGACCGCGGCGAGCGCGACGACAGCAGTTCCGCGCAGCCGCGGCACGTGCCCGCGCGCCATCGCAACACCCAGCAGCGCCGCGTCGGTCGTGTCGGCCACGCCTTGCACGACGAGCTGTTGCGGAACTGAGGACCCCGGCCGGGTGGCGAGAAGCGCGGACACGCCGACGGCCGTGTCACGGATGCCGAAGTAGGTGAACAGTCGTTGCATCGCCTTGTCGTCCGGCGCGGCACCCGCAAGCGCCGGCAGGCGTCGGCGTCCGCGCAGCAGGGCGACTCCCGCGCCGAGGCGCAGCAGGCCGGTGCCGACGGCAACGTTCCACTCTTGCGGAGTCGGTCGGCTGCCTGTCATTGGCCCTGCCTATCAGACCGCCGCGGTGACGTCAGCGCGCGCCGGTGCGCGCGGCGTTGGCCCGGATCGCGTCGGCGACATAGACAGCGAGTCCGAGAGCGACCTCGTCGTAGTGCGCAATGAAGCGCTCGTCGGCGACGTAGAGATCCGCGAGCGAGCGGTGCAGCGCAGGCGCGCACTCGTAGAACCAGCGGCTCAGATGCCGGCGGTGCTCTTCCGCGAGGTCCATCGCCGCGACGGCGTCGGCCGGGACACCGGCGTGCATCAGGTCGGCGAGTGCCTGCTCGAGGCCGCGCGCTTCGGCGCGGATCGTGTCCCAGTCCGCCGCGACATAGCGCGAGGCGCGGCGTTGCGATTCGCGGAACGCGTCGGTGTCACCCCAGCGAGCGCGAGCTTCCTCGGCGTACGGCGCAGTCGGCACGCCTCATTGTGCGCAGCGTCAGGCCGTCGCCGCCACTGCATTGACGCGAGCGAGCAGCGCCTCGCGCAGCGCGGGCCGCCGGTCGAGCAACGCTTGGAACTCCGCTGCGTCGATGTGCAGCAGGTCGAGCGGCGTCACCGCGGTGACGGTCGCGTTGCGCAGCCGGCCGGTGGCAAGTGCCATCTCGCCGACGACCGCACCAGCATCGAGAGTCGCGACGGTCGTCCCGGCAATCGCGACGCTCACGGTTCCGTCGAGGATCACGTAGCAGGAGTCCGCGGGCGTGTCCTGGTGGATGAGCGGCCAGTTTGCCGGCACCGACGAGTGCCGCGCGGAAGCCGCGAGGTCCGAAAGGTCGCGCATGCGGCAGCTGGCGAAGGCCGGCAGCGCAGCGAGACGGCGGGCAATGGTTGTCGTGTCGTGACGAAGCATGCCCAGAGGGTGCATTTCACCCGCACCACATGCAAGGCCGCGCGCACGTGATGTCCGCCACGCGACACTTGCCGGGTGAGCGACAAGACAGCCGTGTCCTGCAGCTGGTGCGGCGCGACCGCCGATCCCGCGCCGGTCACCTGGACGGTGCAGACCGGAGCGCGCGGCATCGAGTACCTCTGCGAGTCGTGCACCCGCGACAACGTGCGCAAGATCGAGGGCAGCCTGCCGACCGAGTGGTGGTGAGCTGCCGGCTCAGCCGAAGCCGGGAAGCCAGCGCTCCATCTCCGCGCGGAACGGACCTTCGGCTTCGAGCTGGCACAGCACGCCGATGCCGCCGAGCGTCACGCGGTGGATCAGCAGATACGTCGGCGGCAGGTTCAGCTGCCGGCCCAGCGCGTTGGCGGGGGAGCGCGGGTCGGCGATGCGCGAGGCCTCGCGACGCAACCACGCGCGGGTGAAGTGGAACGTCTCGTCGCGGATCGGGTCGAGCATCGGTCGCAGGTAGTCGAGCACCGCGGCCGCGTCGACGTCGACCTCGGGACGCACGAAGTTCTCCTCGCGCAGCGCCGCCAGCACGGCGTCGGCGTCGTCGTCCAGAGCGAGGCTGACGATCTCGCCGATCGGCCCGGGCAGGCCGTCCGGCAGCCGGTTCACCGCGCCGAAGTCGAGTGCCGCCAGCCGGCCGTCGGCCATCACGCGGTAGTTGCCCGGATGCGGATCGGCGTGCAGCAGACCGGCGCGCGCCGGTCCCGAGAACAGGAACCGCACATAGAGCAGACCTGCATGGTTGCGTTCTTCCGGCGTGCCGTCGCGAATGATGCTCGACAGCGGCCGGCCATCGGTCCACTCGGTGACGAGCACGCCGTCGGCAGAGTGCACGACGCCGGGCACGAAGATGTCGGGGTCCTCGGCGTACGCCGCGGCGAAAGCCGCTTGTGACTCGGCTTCGAGTGCGTAGTCGAGCTCTTCGGCGACGCGACTCTTGAGCTCCGCGATGAGCGGCTTGACATCGAGCCCAGGTGTGATGACCGCGAACAGCCGCGCGACGCGGGCGAGCTGGTTGAGGTCGGAGATCAGCGCCGCGCCCGCACCGGGGTATTGCAGCTTCACCGCGACGTCACGGCCGTCGTGCCACACCGCACGGTGCACCTGGCCGATCGACGCGGCCGCAGCAGGCTTGTCGTCGAAGGACTGGAAGTGCTCGCTCCACTGCGGGCCGAGACCGCTGGCGAGCGCCTTGTGCACCGTCGACGGCGGCATCGGCGGGGCGGCGTCCTGCAACTTGGTCAGCGCCGCGCGATAGGGACCCGCGAGGTCCTCGGGAAGCGCGGCTTCGAAGATCGACAGGGCCTGGCCGAATTTCATCGCCCCGCCCTTGAGCTCGCCCAGGACGCGGAAGAGCTGCTCGGCAGTGCGCGCCTGGATCTCCGAGGCGACGATCTCCGCGGGACGTCCGCCGATGCGCTTGCCGATGCCGATGGTGGCCCGGCCGGCGACACCGAGGGGAAGCGTGGCGAGCTTGGCGCCGCGCGAAATGGCCCAGCGCGGGATCTCGCTCACCTGACCATTGTCCCGTTCGCCTGGATCCGCCGCACGGCAACTCCGCGATCCATGTGGTCGGAACCGTCCGCAATGACTATTCATCGCCCACGGCAACGTCCCGATTCAAGAAGGGCACGGAACTAGGGGGTGGATCGTGGACGACTGGTTCGGCTTCGTTGCCGCAGAGGCACCGGACGAGGGTGTCGTCACGGAGGTGATCCGGCCGGCGGCCGTCATCCCGGAAGAGGTTGCCCGCGTCATCCTCATGGAGCTCGCGCTGCGCGACGTCCGCGTCGGCGGCCTGTGGGAGGCGGAGCCCAGCGTGTGGCGCCGCTTCGACCGGCCATGGGACGGCGTGAACGGTACGGCGGGAAGTGCCGAGCTGCTCGGCACCATCCAGGTCGCCTACGGCGTTCCTACCCGCTACGAGATCACGCTGTTCCGCGCGACCGTTACGCGCCTCGGCAGTGACGGTGGCTGGGGCGTGAACGACTTGTGCAACGAAGCCCTCGGCTTCGGCGGCCTGACCCTCGCGACCTGTCCGCGCGCCGAACTGAAGCCGCCGCCCAGGCCGTTTCGGTTCGCTGACGCCGCAGCCGTGTGACTAGTCCGTCCGTATCCACCCGGACGGCGCAGTCGTGGTCACGACGTGCTGTGCGCGCCGCGGCGTGCGGAGCAACAGCCGTGTCGAGTTCGTTCCGATCTCGGATCAGAGGCAACCCCGGTTCCCCTGGTGAGGTCGACGTGAACAGCGACAGCGAAGCCATCGCCCCGAGTGGTGATGTGGAGCCGTCCGATGTCGAGACGGCTCCGACGCCGAGCGGTCTGCCGCGTCCGAGTGCAGTCTTCATGCTCTTCCTCGTCCTCGCGGCAACCGTGCTGGGTTCGGTGCTGCCGGCGTATCTCG
>JAFAQI010000515.1 GCA_019246495.1 Frankiales bacterium
CACCTGCTGCAGCGAGATCATCGACTCAACCGCAGCGGCCCCGGTAGGTTGCACCGCGATGCCCCTTCCGGCCGCCAGCTGTCTCGTGCAGAACGCCTGGATCTGCGGCGAGTACATCTCGACACGCAGGGACACCATCCTGTCGGATCTGCGCGAGCACGTCATCCTCACGCTCGTCGCGGTCGGCATCGGCTTCGCCGTCTCGCTGCCGCTCTCGCTGTTCGTGCGCCGGTTCCGGCGTACGGAGACGGCGGTTGTCGCGGCGACGAGCCTGCTCTACGCGATCCCGTCCGTCGCGCTGTTCGCGATCCTCGTGCCCTTCACCGGCCTCAGTGCGACGACAGTCGAGATCGGGCTCGTGACCTACACGCTCGTCATCTTCGTCCGCAACAACCTGGCCGGACTCGACGCCGTGCCGGACGACGTCGTCGACGCGGCGCGGGGGATGGGCATGGGCCCCTTCCGGTTGTTCCTGCGCGTCGAGCTGCCGCTCGCGCTGCCGGCGATCCTCGCGGGCTTCCGCGTTGCGACCGTGTCGACCATCGCGCTCGTCACGGTCGGCGCACTCGTCGGCACGGGCGGTCTCGGCCAGGAGTTGAGCGACGCGTTCTCGACGGTGTTCAAGCCGGAGGCACTGACCGCATCGGTGCTCTGCGTCCTCCTCGCGTTGACGGCCGATCTGCTGATCGTCGGCGCGGGGTGGCTGCTCACGCCGTGGCGGCACAAGCGGAGGCTGCGATGAGCACGTGGTCGCAGTTCATCCACTACGTGACGACGTCGGCCAACTGGACCGGAGAGGCCGGGGTCTTGCACCGGCTCGAGCAACATCTGGCGTTCACCGGCATCGCGGTCGCAATCGCGGCGGCAGTGGCCCTGCCGCTGGGGCTGTGGCTGGGTCACGTCGGCCGCGGCGGAACGCTGGCGATCAACGTCACCAACGTCGGCCGGGCGATCCCGACGTTCGCCGTGCTCACGCTGCTGACGCTCAGCCCGCTCGGCATCAGCAACACCTCGACGATCGTGGCGCTCGTGCTCTTCGCCCTGCCGCCGCTGGTCACCAACTCCTACGTCGGGATCAGCGAAGTCGACCGCGACGTGCGCGACGCGGCGCGCGGCATGGGCATGTCCGGCCGGCAGCTGTTCCGCCACGTCGAGCTGCCGCTGGCGATGCCGCTCGTGATGGCCGGTGTGCGGATCGCGACGGTCCAGGTCGTCGCCACGGCGACCATCGCCGCGCTGGTCGGGGCCGGCGGGCTGGGGCGGCTCGTCACCGACGGGCTGTCCAGCCAGAACAAGGGCGAGCTGCTCACCGGCGGCGTCGCGGTCGTCATCCTCGCCGTGCTCGTCGAGACCGCGCTCGCGGCTCTGCAGCGCCGGGTCGACCCGACCCGGCGTCGTCGCGCCTTCACCGCGGCGGTCGACGTGGCGACCGTGACCGATCAGTGACTTGCCTCGCGCGGCTCGGTGTGGTGGTGTCGTCGTAGCGGGCCCGACACCGGCTCGCCAGACACGCGCGCCGCACGATGCGGCGCGGGACACAGAAGGCGAGCACCCATGCTGTCGCGTCGCATCTCCACCACCGCGCTGTCCCTCGGCCTGGTCGCTGCCCTCGCCGCCTGCGGCGGCAGCAGCAACGGCCCGAGCTCGAGCGGAAAGACCGGCGGCGGTTCCGGATCGCTGACCGTCGGCGCTGCCGGCTTCACCGAGAGCAACGTCCTGGCGCAGATGTACGCCGACCTGCTCCAGAAGGCCGGCTTCACGGTGCACATCAAGACGGTGTCGAGCCAGGAGATCTTCCAGAGCTCGCTCGAGAAGGGCCAGATCGCGGTGGTGCCCGAGTACGCCGCCACCTACGCCGACTCGCTGCAGACCGAGGTCACCGGCACCCAGTCGCCCAACGCGGCCAGCCCCGACCTTCAGACGACGCTGACGAACCTCGAGAAGTGGGCCTCGCGCAAAGGACTCACCCACCTCGACCCGGCCCAGGCGGTCGACCAGAACGCCTTTGCGGTGACGCAGGCGTTCGCGAACAAGCACCACCTGACCACGCTGACCGACCTCGGCAAGTCGAAGATCCCGGTCAAGCTGGCGGCGCCGGCCGAGTGCGCCACCCGGCCGTTCTGCAAGCCCGGCCTGCAGAAGACCTACAACATCAAGATCACCGGCATCACACCACTCGCGTTCGACTCGCTGCCGGTCAAGCAGGCCGTTAAGTCGGGCCATGTGCAGCTCGGTCTCGTCGCGACGACTGACGCGACCCTCTCGCAGTTCGGCCTGGTCATCCTCACCGACGACAAGAAGCTCCAGAACGCCGACAACCTGATCCCGATCGTCAACAAGAACGTGCTCGCCGCCCATCCGCAGATCGCCGCTGCGATCAACCCGCTCGCGAGTGTGCTGACGACCCAGGACCTCGGGACGCTCGACAACGACGTCGACGGCAAGCGGATGACGGTGCAGCAGGTTGCGACGCAGTACCTGCAGTCGAAGGGCCTGATCTGAGGTCGTAGCGGCGCGGCGTCTCAGCCGGGCAGCAGCTCGCCGACGGGCACGACGACGTCGACGCGGTTGCCCGGCGGCGCGAGCGGGCACGCCCACGCCTCGTCGTAGACGCACGACGGGTTGTAGGCGAAGTTGAGGTCGACGACGAGGCGGCCGGCGCCGGTCCGCAGGTCGACCGCGCCGCCGAGGTCGACGCCTTTGACGGTGTCGATGACGTAACGCCCGCCGTCGTACGTGTCGGGGTTGGCATCGCGCAGCGGCAGCCAGATCCCACCGCCGTACGACCCCAACCACCAGACATCGAGTGTCCCGACGCTGTCGAGCTGCACCTGACCCAACAGCTCGAACGGGACGATGCCGTCCGTTGCGGTCGGGATCTCGAGACGGCTCGGCTCCACGCGGGTGTCGACATCAACGACGAAGCGCCACGCGGGGTCATACGGCGCGTGCCGCAGCCGCGTCGCCGGGTCGGGGGACTGGGGGTGGGTCCGGAACAGATGCTCGCGAGCGGCGATCCAGTCCTCGTGGGCGGAGGCTGGATCGGCGGCTTCACGGACGTCGCGGTAGATGGCTGCGTAGTTGCGTCGCCAGTCGACGAGGGTCAGGCTCACGATGCCGGCCTGGGAGTCGGACTGCTCATTTGTCGATGTCTCCCACGACGAAGAACATCGAACCGAGGATCGCGACCATGTCCGCGACGAGCGTGCCCGGCAGCATCTCGGCCAGCACCTGCACGTTGTTGAACGACGCCGTCCGCAGCTTCAGCCGCCACGGAGTGCGTTCGCCGCGGGACACCAGGTAGTAGCCGTTGATGCCCAGCGGGTTCTCCGTCCAGGCGTACGTCGCGCCTTCGGGCGCCTTCACCACCTTCGGCAGCTTCACGTTGACCGGTCCGGCCGGCAGGTCGGCGAGGACGTCGAGGCAGTGGTCCGCGAGGTCGAGCGACACATAGACCTGGTCGAGCAGGCACTCGAAGCGCGCGAGACTGTCCCCCTCGGTGCGCACGACGACGCGCAGCAGCTCGGCCGGGATGTCGCCGTACGCCAGGTAGGGCTCGTCCCTCCGGAGATCGAAGTCGACTCCGGACGCGCGCGCGATGGGACCGGAGACGCCGTACTGGAGCACCCGCTCCGGCGCGAGCACGCCGACGCCGCGGGTGCGGGCACGGAAGATCTCGTTGCCGCGCACCAGCGTGTCGATGTCCCGCCGCACCCGCCTGCGGACGGTCGCCGTGGCTTCGCGGACTCGACCGAGCCAGCCTGCAGGGAGGTCCTCCTTGAGGCCACCGACGCGGTTGAACATGTAGTGCATGCGCCCGCCCGAGACCTCCTCCATGACGGCCTGGAGGACCTCGCGCTCGCGGAACGCATAGAAGATCGGCGTGATGGCACCGAGCTCGATCGGATAGCTGCCCAGGAACATCAGGTGGTTCAGCACCCGGTTGAGCTCGGCGAGCAGGGTGCGCGCCCAGACCGCGCGGACCGGCACCTCCATGCCGAGCATCCGCTCCACCGCGAGGACGACGCCGAGCTCGTTGCTGAACGCCGACAGCCAGTCGTGCCGGTTGGCGAGCACGATGATCTGCCGGTAGTCGCGTGCCTCGAACAGCTTCTCCGCGCCGCGGTGCATGTAGCCGACGATGGGGTCGGCCCGGACGATGCGTTCCCCGTCCAAGGTGAGGGCCAGTCGCAGCACGCCGTGCGTGGCCGGGTGCTGCGGGCCGATGTTGAGCACCATGTCGGCCGCGTGGATGCCGCTGCCCGTGGCGACCGTGAGCTCGCGAGGCGCAGCCGTGGTCACCGGTCGATCCTGCCACGGTGCCGCATAACGCCCTGGTGACGATCCGCCGACCGCGGCTTTGCGCGTGGTAGGAAGCGGGCGTCACTTCCCGGCGAATGGGGGCCACTGTGCCGACGACACGTTCCAGGACCATCGCGCTGGCCTCGGTCAGCGCCGGGCTCGCGCTCGTCACGGCGTGCTCCGGCTCGAGCGGTTCCACCAGCACCCACGGCGGCAAGCCGGTGCTCGGCGGCAAGGTCACGGTGGGGCTGGGCCAGGACGGCGGTCCGAACTACATCCTCCCGATGGTCAGCCCGCAGTACTGCAGCGCCGAGAACGCCGGCTACTTCTCGTGGCTGATGTACCGCCCGCTCTACTGGCCGGGCGTCGGCAGCAGCCCCGTGCTCAACTTCAAGCTGAGCGTCGGCCAGCAGCCCAAGTTCAGCAACAACAACCAGACCGCCACGATCACGCTCAACGACTACAAGTGGTCGGACGGCCAGCCCGTGACGAGCCGGGACGTGGAGTTCTGGCAAAACCTCGTGACTGCGAACAAGAGCAGCTACTGCGCCTACTCGCCGGGGACCTATCCGGACAACGTGAAGGCGTTCAAGATCATCGACGAC
>JAFAQI010000359.1 GCA_019246495.1 Frankiales bacterium
CTTCACGCCGGCACCCGGCAGCGCGTCCTTGACCGTGCCGACGATGACGTCGCCGATCGAGGCATAACGACGGCCGGAGCCGCCGAGGACGCGAATGCAGAGCAGCTCCTTGGCGCCGGTGTTGTCGGCGACCCGGAGACGGGACTCCTGCTGAATCATCTACTTGGCCTTTTCGAGGATCTGCACGACGCGCCAGCGCTTGGTCGCCGACAGCGGCCGGGTCTCCATGAGAAGCACGCGGTCGCCGACGCCGGCCGAGTTGGCCTCGTCGTGCGCCTTGACCTTCTTGGTCCGCCGGATCGTCTTGCCATAGAGCGGGTGCTGCACCCGGTCCTCGACCTCGACCGTGACGGTCTTGTTCATCTTGTCGCTGACGACGAGGCCCTCGCGGGTCTTGCGGAACCCGCGGGCCTCGGTCGTCGTTGCTGTTGTCTCAGTCATCGCTTCCTCAGGCCTCGCTCGTGCTCGTCGCCGGCTCGCTCGTGAGGCCGAGCTCGCGTTCACGCATCACGGTGTAGATGCGCGCGATGTCCTTCTTCACGGTGTTGAGGCGCTTGTTGTTGTCGAGCTGGCCAGTGGCCGATTGGAAGCGCAGGTTGAACAGCTCTTCCTTGGCCTCGCGCAGCTTGACGACGAGCTCGTCGTCGAGCAGCCCGCGCAGCTCAGTAGCGGTCTGTGCAGCCATCAGGACTCACCAACTTCGCGCTTCACGATGCGGCACTTCATTGGCAGCTTGTGCATCGCTCGGGTGAGCGCTGCCTTCGCCGTCGCCTCGTTCGGGTAGCTGAGCTCGAACATGACGCGGCCCGGCTTCACGTTGGCGATCCACCACTCCGGCGAACCCTTGCCGGAACCCATCCGGGTCTCCGCCGGCTTCTTGGTCAACGGCCGGTCTGGATAGATGTTGATCCAGACCTTGCCGCCACGGCGGATGTGCCGGGTGATCGCGATACGCGCCGACTCGATCTGCCGGTTGGTGACGTACGCCGGCTCCAGCGCCTGGATGCCGTACTCGCCGAAGACGACGCGGGTGCCACCCTTGGCCGCACCCGAGCGCTTCGGGTGATGCTGCTTGCGGTGCTTGACCCGCCGCGGGATCAGCATGCGTCAGCTCTCCTCTGCGGTCGGTGCGGGGGCGTCCGGCGTGACGACAGGGGCTGCCGGCGCCTCGACGGCGGGGGTGGTCTCAGCCGCGGCGGGACGCGGGGTGTTGGACCGCGGGCGGCGGCTGCGCTGGTCACGCGCGCGGAGTGCGGCCTGCGCGGCCTGCTCCTCGCGGGTCATCAGCTCGTCACCCTTGTAGATCCACACCTTGACGCCGATGCGGCCGAACGTCGTACGCGCCTCGTAGAAGCCGAAGTCGATGTTGGCGCGCAGGGTGTGCAGCGGAACGCGGCCTTCGCGGTAGAACTCCGACCGCGACATCTCCGCGCCACCGAGGCGGCCCGAGCACTGCACCCGGATGCCCTTCGCGCCGCTCTTGAGCGCCGACTGCATCGCCTTGCGCATGGCGCGACGGAACGAGACTCGGCTCGACAGCTGCTCGGCGACGCCCTGCGCGACGAGCTGCGCGTCGATCTCCGGCGCCTTGACCTCGAGGATGTTGAGGTTCACGTGCTTGCCCGTGAGCTTCTCGAGGTCGCCGCGGATGCGGTCGGCCTCCGCGCCGCGCCGGCCGATCACGATGCCGGGGCGAGCGGTGTGGATGTCGACGTTGACCCGGTCGCGGGTGCGCTCGATCTCGACCCGGCTGATGCCGGCGCGCTCCATGCCCTTGGTGAGCAGGCGGCGGATCGCGACGTCTTCCTTGACGTACTCGCGGTAGAGCTTGTCGGCGTACCACCGGCTCTTGTGCCGGGTGGTGATGCCGAGCCGGAACCCGTTGGGGTTGACCTTCTGACCCATCAGCGGGTTCCTTCCGATCCCTCGGGGGCGACGACGACGGTGATGTGGCTGGTGCGCTTGCGGATCCGATAGGCGCGGCCCTGCGCGCGCGGCCGGAACCGCTTGAGCGTCGGGCCCTCGTCGACGAACGCCTCGGAGACGACGAGGTCCGCCGGGTCGAGCCGCTGGCTGCGCACGTGCGCCAGGTGCTCGGCGTTGGCGATCGCCGAGTCGAGCACCTTGCCGACCGGCTCGCTCGCGGCGTGCGCGTCGAACCTCACGATCGCCTGCGCCTCTGCCGCGGGCAGGCCACGGATGAGGTCGACGACGCGACGGGTCTTGGTCGGCGACATGCGGACGTAGCGCGCGGTCGCCTTGCCGACGATGGCGGGCTGCAGGAAGGCCGCGTCAGCAGCGCCGGTGTTCCTAGCCACGGCGGGCCCTCCGCTCATCCTTGACGTGGCCGCGGAAGGTGCGCGTCGGTGCGAACTCGCCGAGCTTGTGCCCGACCATCGCCTCGGTCACGAACACCGGGACGTGCTTGCGGCCGTCGTGCACCGCGATCGTGTGACCGAGCATCGACGGCACGATCATCGATCGCCGCGACCAGGTCTTGATCACGTTCTTGGTGCCCTTGTCGTTCTGCGCGTCGACCTTCTTCTGCAGGTGGTCGTCGACGAACGGGCCCTTCTTCAGGCTGCGTGGCATCGCTGGCTCCCCTTACCGCTTCCGTCCGGTGCGCCGGCGACGCACGATCAAGCGGTCGCTCTCCTTGTGGGCACGACGGGTACGACCCTCGGGCTTGCCCCACGGGCTGACCGGGTGGCGACCACCGGAGGTCTTGCCCTCACCACCACCGTGCGGGTGGTCGACCGGGTTCATGGCGACACCGCGGACGGTCGGGCGCTTGCCCTTCCAGCGCATGCGGCCGGCCTTGCCCCAGTTGATGTTCGACTGCTCCGAGTTGCCGACCTCGCCGACGGTCGCGCGGCAGCGCGCGTCGACGTTGCGGATCTCACCGGACGGCATGCGCAGCTGCGCGTAGGGGCCGTCCTTGGCGACGAGCTGGACACGCACACCAGCCGAGCGGGCGATCTTCGCGCCGCCACCGGGCTTCAGCTCGACGGCGTGGATGACGGTGCCGACCGGGATGTTGCGCAGCGGCAGGTTGTTGCCCGGCTTGATGTCGGCGGACGGGCCGGACTCGACCCGGTCACCCTGCTGGAGCCGCGCGGGACAGATGATGTAGCGCTTGTCACCGTCGGCGTAGTGCA
>JAFAQI010000338.1 GCA_019246495.1 Frankiales bacterium
GGCGTCGAGCACCTGCGCGCGGGCGTCGCTCAGCATGACCGAGACGTACGGCGCGCGGTGCGTGTGCAGCGGCTGCTCGTCGCCCGGTGGGACTACGTCGAGCCACACGCGGACGTGGTCGTTGGCGAGGACGAGTTCCTGCCCGATCGCGTCATCCATCCCGGTGCACCGACTCCGGCGAGAAGGCCGGCAGGCACACCGCGACGTAGTCCGCGCCCTCAGGCGTGGAGTAGCGCACGCGCTCGCCGGGCGCTGCGTGCACTGCCTGGCCAGCCGCGGCCGTGAACGAGCCGCCGTCGTACTCAACGACGACCGAGCCAGAGAGGACATAGGTCCACTCGTCGAACTCCGGCCGTTGCGACGGCTCGCTCCAGCCGGGCGGGCTCGTCATGTGCGCGATGCTGATCTGGCTGTCGCCGGTGTTGACGCGACCGACGAGCTCGCGAATCTTCTTGGGCGGTGTGCCCGCGGCTTCGACCAGGGTCGGCGCGGCGATCAGCTCGACCATCGTCCCCTCCTGCCGTTCACGTAGGACGACGACGCGGCGTCGCCGGCCGGCCGTCCCATCGCGCCTTCGCCATGTCGACCCGCGCGCCGGCGAACGGCACGCCCTCCGTTCGCAGCAGGTCGAGCTGATACGACGACTTGTGGTCCGCGCAGGTGCCGTCGTTGTGCAGGACCCGGTGCCACGGCACCTCGCTCCCCCAGATCGCCATCACCCGACCGACCGCACGTGCGGAACCCGCGCCCACATACTCCGCGACGTCGCCGTACGACATCACCCGCCCGCGCGGGATGCGGTCGACCGCGTCGAGTACGCGCGTGGCGAACAACGTCGGTTCGCGCTCCACGAACCGACCTTACGCAGATACGGTCCGGGGATGCGCATCCTCGTCATCGGTGGTTCGTCGTTCGTCGGTCGGCACATCGTGCAGGGGGCACTCGATCGCGGTCACGACGTCACGCTCTTCAACCGCGGCAAGACCGACCCCGGTGCCTTCCCCACGGCCGAACACATCGTCGGCGACCGCGACGGTGACCTCGCCGAGCTCGGCGGCCGGTCGTGGGACGCGACGGTCGACGTCTGCGCCTACACACCCGGACAGGTACGCCGGTTGCTCACAGCCCTTGGCGCCCGCTCCGGCCACTACACCTTCATCTCGACCATCTCCGTCTATGGCCAGGTCGACGTGGAGTCCGGCTTCGGCGAGGACGCGCCGCTGCTCGAACCGGCCTGGGACGACGAGCTGACGATGGAGAAGTACGGCGAACTGAAAGTCGCGTGCGAGCTCGCCGCACGCGAGCTTGCCGGCGACCGGCTGCTCATCATCCGTCCCGGCTACGTCATCGGGCCGCACGATCCGACGCACCGCTTCACCTACTGGGTCGAGCGGGTCGCCGAAGGTCGCTCGCCGATGGTCGGACCCGACGCCGCGCAACCGCTCCAGGGCGTCGACGGCCGCGATCTCGCTGCGTTCACCGTCGCGCAGGTCGAGCAGGGCACGGTCGACGTGTTCCACATCACCGCCCCCGAGCCTGCACCGACGTTCGCCGAGTGGCTCCAGCAGATCGCCGACGCACTCGGGCGCCCGTTGCCAGAGGTTCAGTGGGTCGGCCCGAAAGACGAGCTGCCGCTCGCGGCGCCGAGCGACTGGTGGCCAAAGATGCGCGCCGGGCTGACCAAAGCACGAGAAGCCGGCTTCACCTGGCGACCCATCGCCGACACCGTCCGCGACACCTACGACTGGGTCAGCAAGGCTCGCGCCGCCGGCAGCTACCACCCGCGCCCCGGCGTGGGGCTCACCGCGGAGCAGGAAGCCGAGCTGCTCGGCTAACGACGGAGACGGCCGAGCAGCACGGTGCGCAGCGGAGCCAACGGTCCGCTGGTCTCGCCACCGACCAGCCACACCCGGCCCGCCACCACGGCAACACCTGCGTCCGTCATCGCCAGCGGCAGATGCCCCGCCGGGCTCGCCTTGCCGGTCACCGGGTCGACGCGCCAGATGCGGGAGGACGCGACACCGGCATGACGGCCACCCGCCACGAACACGTCCCCGCCGAGACTGAACGCCATCGCATGGCCGAGCCCGACAGGCAACCTGCCGACGACGGTCGTCCGCCCGGACCGCGGGTCGAACCGCTGGATGAGGTCGCTCTCCGGTCCCGCACTCGTGCCCGGGGTGGTCGCGAGCTCACCGCCGATGATGAACACCGCCCCGCCGTACGCCGTCACCGCCGGGTAGCGGACGCCGTGGACGAGATGGCCGACCACCCGAAGTGTCCGGCCGTCCGACGTGGCGACAACCGCGCGGTCGAGTCGAGCTCCGTCGAACCCGCCAACGAGATAGGCGGTCCCGGCAACGACAGCCGCCGCCGAGTCCGATCGCGGCCGGGGCAGGTGACCCACGACCGATCCGCTGCCGCCCGACCCACTACCGCCGGAGTGCCAGGCCTGCACCGCAGAGAGCTCGGTCGCCGCGCCGCCGCCGAACACCACAGCGCTGCCGTTGAGCAACGCGCCCGATGCGTCATGGGCTGCCTGCGGAAGTGATCCGACCGCGCTCGAGCGGCCGCTCGCCGTGTCGATGGCGAGGACGCGCGCCGTGGTGACATCACCCGGCCCGAGACCGCCAAGCACGAGGAGCCGGCCACCCGCGTCGACAACAACCGCCCGCGAAACTCCGGTGGGCAGCGTTGCGAACCGGCCGACGACAACGCGCACTGAAACCGGGCGAGGACTCGGCGGCGCGGAGGACCCGCGTGGCGACGACGCCCCCGGCGTAGGGGAACCGGCGGATGCAGCCGGATGCCCGCCACTGCACGCGGCCAACCCGGCAACAGCGACAACAAGAGCAAGACCAGTCGCAGGCAACGACCGGTGGACCGGCAGCCTCAACGGGTGACGCCGGTGTGACCCAACGAGTAGCGGCCGGGCTGCGGCCACACGCAGAGTCCATGCGGCTGCAC
>JAFAQI010000351.1 GCA_019246495.1 Frankiales bacterium
TGATCGGGTGATCGCGATGTGGCCGAACAGGTTGACCTCGAACTGTGCGCGCCAGTCGTCCAGGTCGACCGACTCCGTCGGCCCGCTGACGGTGTAGCCGGCATTGTTGACCAGGCCGACGAGCCTGCCTTCGGAGCGGTCGAGGACCTCCTGGCACGCCCCGTCGACTGTCGCGGGGTCAGCGAGGTCGATCCGGACCGGCTGCTGCACCGGCGCGGGAAGAGGCTGCAATGTGCGGAGCCCCGGGACGACGGCGAAGCCCGCGGCGGCGAGCCGCTCCGCGGTGGCCCGGCCGATGCCGCTGCTCGCGCCCGTCACGAAGACTGTCCCGCGGCTCATGGGCGGATCGTAGTCACGCAACGGTGTTGGATGGCTCCATGCGCGTGGCGGTAGTGCAGTTCACGGCGGGTGCCGACAAGGCGGCGAACGTCGAGGAGTTGGTACGACGGGTGGAGCAGGCGGCAGCTGCCGGCGCGACTCTCGTCGTCGCCCCGGAGGCGGCGATGCATCCGTTCGGCGGCCCCGACGACCCGCTCGCACCCGTCGCCGAGGCGCTCGACGGCCCGTTCGTCACCGGCTTGTCGGCGGCGGCGTCCCGGCTGCGCGTGTCGGTGGTGGCCGGCATGTTCGAGGCGGTGCCCGGCGACTCGTCGCGGGCGTTCAACACCGTGGTTGCTCTCGGGCCGGACGGCGAGCTGGTCGGGAGCTATCGCAAGCAGCACCTGTTCGACGCGCTCGGCTGGGTCGAGTCCAAACGGCTGTCGCCCGGAGATCCGTCGCAGCGGCTGGTGTTCGCCTGTGGCGATGTCACGGTCGGCGTGATGACCTGTTACGACGTACGGTTCCCCGAGCTCGCCCGGGCGCTGGTGGACGACGGCGCGCAGCTTCTCGCAATTCCCTCCGCGTGGGTCGCCGGCCCGCTGAAGGAGGAGCAGTGGACGACGCTGGTGCGGGCACGGGCGATCGAGAACGTCTGTTACGTCGCTGCCGCGGACCAGTCCCCGCCGACCTATGCCGGGCGGGCGATGGTCGTCGACCCGTTCGGCGTCGTGGTGAGCGCGCTGGCCGAGCGGGACGGAGTCGCCGTCGCCGACATCGACCTGGACCGGCTGCGCGCGTGCCGGGAGCGCATGCCGTCGCTGACGCACCGGCGGTGGTCCGTCGTACCGCGGGCATCGGAGTGACCCGACCGGGGGACGCCGTCTAGTCACTTCCGCTCATTTGCTCTCGCGGGGCTTCGGTGCGGCGGTGCAGCTGCCGATGCGGGGGCATGGCCAGATCGGTCGGCCGCGCCTGGCTGCCTCCTGTTGCAGCCGCGGGGTGGTCCGCGGGGTCGATGGCTCTCGTGCTGCACGGCGGGCTGACCGCGACGCTGGCCAACGTCGTCACCGTCGGCGTGCTGGGCGTGCTGCTGATGCGGGGCGACCGGCGCCGGGACATGCTGCATCGCACCCGCCTGCTGCTGCTGGCGGCACTTGCGACGGCCTTCGTGTCCGCGCTGATGCCGCCGCTGTTCACCGTCGTCGCCGGGCATGCGCCGCCGAAGCCCTGGCTGAACGACGTGGTCGCCCTCTGCTACGTGCCGTTCACGGTCGCCGGGCTGGTGTCGATCCCGATGTCGTCGCGGCGAGTCGGTCACCGGGCCCGGTCGCTCGCGGACGGCGCGGTTGCCGCGACCTCGTTGTGGTACCTGATGCTCGGCCTCGACTTGCGCCACGGGGCGCTGCATGCGCACGCCTCCGGGTGGGCGCATGTCGTGACGCTCGCCTATCCGGTCGGCGACGTGTTCGTCGTCGCGACCGCGCTTGCCGTCATGGCGCGTTGCGCCGTGCCGGCGCGACGGATGGTCGCGTGGGTGGTGGCGGGCCTGAGCATCGCCGCAGCCAACGACATCCGCGGCAACGTGATTGCGCATCCGGGTGACCGGGTGTCGACGGTGCTCTACCAGTCGGCGCTGTTGCTGTTGCTCGGCGCGGCAGTCGCACCGGCGGTTGTCGCCGTACCGGAAGAGGATGAAGCGCGGCCGACTCTGCTTGCGTCGGCCGTGGGGGTGTGGCCGTTCGTCCCGTTGCTCATGTCGATGGCGTTGACCACGCGTCTCGTCATCCGTGGCGCCGGCCTTCCGCACGCGCAGGTGCTTCCGGCATTGGCGGTGGCGATTGCCCTGGTCGCCCGCCAGCTCACCGGCTCGCGCGACCGGCAGCGGCTGGTCAGCAGGCTGCAGGAGCGCGAACGGGGACTCGAGGCGGCCCTACGCCGGGACGAGCTGACGGGGCTCGTCAACCGGCTCGGGTTGCACGAGATGTTGACGAGCGCACTCGGCGACGCCGCCGGGCGACCCGTGACGCTGTGCCTGCTGGACCTGAACGACTTCAAGCTCATCAACGACAACCACGGGCACGGCGTCGGCGACGCGGTGCTGACGATCGTTGCGAAGCGGCTTGCCGGGGTGGTACGTGGCAACGACGTTGTCGCGCGACTCGGCGGTGACGAGTTCGCGGTCCTGTCGACGGGCGTCGCTCGAACCGACCAGGAGGCCCTCTCGGCTCGGCTGCTCGCCGCCTTCGACGCGCCGATCGTCGTGGGGTCGCGGCGGTTCACGGTGTCGACGAGCATCGGCATGGTCACGTCGCAGCCCGCGGACACACCTGAGGATCTGCTCGCCCACGCGGACGCTGCGATGTACTCCGCGAAGGAAGCGAAGCAGTTCAAGAGCCACATCGCTGTCCTGTCCGGCGACGACCGGCAGTCGACCGCCCGGCAGCTGCGCGTTCGCGAGGAGATCGCGCATCCCGACTACGACCAGTTCGGCCTCGTCTACCAGCCCGTCGTCGACCTCGCGACCGGTCGCATCCGCGGCATCGAGGCGCTGCTGCGCTGGAACCATCCGACGCTCGGACCGATCGCGCCGGACCTGTTCATCCCGCTCGCCGAGCAGGCGGGCACGATCGGCGCGATCGGTGAACGGGTGCTTCGTCGTGCGACCGCCGACCTGGCGCTTTTGCGGGACCGCTGTCGCGGTCATCGGCTCGCGGTCGGCGTCAACGTCTCTCCCCGCCAGCTGACTGATGAGCACTTCGTGGACTACGTGCTCGCGCTGATGGACGGGCACGCACTCGGCCGGGACCAGCTCGTGCTCGAGATCACCGAGCAGGCGTTCGAGGCGGACGTCGACGCCCTGGCAGCGGCGACAGGACGGCTGATCGACAACGGCGTCTCAGTCGCAGTCGACGACTTCGGCACCGGTTATGCGTCGCTGCGCTACCTGCACCGGCTGTCCCTCGACGTCATGAAGATCGACCGGTCGTTCGTCGCTGAGACGACCACGCGCTCGTCGTCCCGGCAGCTCGTTGCCGCGCTCGCGACCATGGGCGCGACCCTCGGCCTGCAGCTCGTGGCCGAGGGCATCGAGAGCATCGACCAGCTCCGGCTGCTTCAGGAGATGAACTGCGAGCTCGGTCAGGGCTATCTGTTCAGCCCGCCGGTGCCGATCCACGACATCGAGCGGCTGGTCGCGACGGGTCATTGCTATCCGGTGGGGTCCGGAGACGCCGCGCCGCTCGCGTCGATCCCGACGCAGCGCGCCGTGTCGCTCAGCGAGACGCCCACCACGCTCGACCGTTGACCGCGGCCGCGTAGGTGACCCAGACGAGGTAGGGCAGCAGCAGCGCGGCCGCGACCCGGTGTTTGCGGGCGAACTCGCGCACGGTCACCGCGGTCGCGAGCCACAGCAGGCAGGCGTCAGCCAGCGCGAGGGCCGGCCGCCGGAGCCGGAAGAACAGCAGGAGCCAGGCCACACTCAGGCCGAGCTGGGTGCAGAACGCCGTGAAGGCGGGGACGTCGTACTCCCCGTCCTTGGCGTCGCCGGAGAACACGAGCCAGGCAGCGGTCAGCTGGGCGGCGTACGCCCCCGCCCACGCAGGTGTCCGATCCACACCCGGGGCCGTCGCGACCCTCGACATGGCGGAAGTGTCGCATCCGGAGACCCGCCGCAGCACCGCCCGGCCGGACTCGGCACAATGCCATGCGGCAGAAACCCTTGCGAAACCTAGGAGCACAGCGTGGCGGAAATCTCCTTCGACGGCCGGGTCGCGATCGTGACCGGCGCTGGCGGCGGCCTCGGTCGCACCTACGCCCTCGACCTCGCGAAGCGCGGCGCCAAGGTCGTCGTGAACGACCTCGGTGGCTCGGTTGACGGCAAGGGCGGCGACGATGCGGCCGCGCAGAAGGTTGTCGACGAGATCAAGGCGGCCGGTGGCGAGGCGGTGCCGAACTACGACTCGGTGTCGACGCCTGAGGGCGGTGAGAACATCGTCAAGACCGCGGTCGACAGCTTCGGCAAGGTCGACATCGTCATCAACAACGCGGGCATCCTGCGCGACAAGTCGTTCGCGAAGATGACCTGGGACGACCTCGACGCAATCCTCGACGTCCACCTCAAGGGCGCCTTCTACGTCTCGCAGCCGGCCTTCAAGGTGATGAAGGAGAACAACTACGGCCGGTTCGTGTTCACGTCGTCGAACTCCGGCATCTTCGGCAACTTCGGCCAGGCGAACTACGGCGCAGCCAAGATGGGCCTCGTTGGCCTGTCGAACGTGCTCGCGATCGAAGGCGCGAAGGCAAACATTCTGTCGAACTGCATCGCGCCGGTCGCCCGCACGCGTATGACCGAGGAGCTGCTCGGCGACTTCGCCAACGTTCTGGCGCCGGAGCTCGTCACGCCGATGGTCGCGTACCTGTGCAGCGAGGCCTGCACGACGACGCACGGGGCCTACTCCGC
>JAFAQI010000352.1 GCA_019246495.1 Frankiales bacterium
CAACGTCGCACCCGGCAGCTTCGACGTGCTGACAGGCATCGGCTTGTTCCTCGCGGCTGCGATCGGCGGGCTCGGGTCGCTCGCCGGCGGCACGCTCGGTGTCATCGCGTTCGAGGCGAGCGTGCTGTTCGGCCCGGACCTCTGGCACCGCTTCGGCAGCACGTTCGACTCAGTGATGCCACTCCTGCTGACCGGTCCACTGCTGATCCTGAACCTCTACTTCAACCCGGGCGGCCTCGCCGGCTGGGTGTTCGGCGAGCGGGACAAGTGGCTGCGCCGCGTGGCCGCCCGCCGCAAGGTGCATGTGCCGTCCCTCGTCGCCGACAGCCTTGTCGCCGAGCCAATGCCGGAGCCGGAACTGTGACGACACCGCTGCTGTCCTGCCGCAACGTCGGCGTCGCCTACGACAAGGTCCAGGTGCTGTTCGGCGTCGACCTGGACGTCTATGAGGGCGAGATCGTCGCGCTGCTCGGCACCAACGGCGCAGGCAAGTCGACGCTGCTCAAGGCGGTCTCCGGCATCGCGTCGATGAACAGCGGAAGCATCATGTTCAACGGCGTCGACATCACCAAGGCGAGCCCACAGGAGACGACCGCGATGGGCATCGTCCAGGTGCCCGGCGGCAAGGCAGTCTTCCCGACGCTGTCGGTCGCGGAGCACTTCCGCGCGGGGTGCTGGCTCTATTCGCAGCTCGACGCGTCGGACGTCGCGCGGCGTACCGAAGAAGTTTTGGACATGTTTCCGCGGCTGCGCGAGCGCTGGAACAACATGGCCGGCGACCTGTCCGGTGGCGAGCAGCAGCAGCTGGCGCTTGCGATGGCATTCGTTGCGAAGCCGAAGCTGCTCGTGATCGACGAGCTGTCGCTCGGTCTCGCGCCGGTGATCGTCGAGCGGCTGCTGGCCGCGGTGCAGGCGATCCACGACGCGGGCGCGACGATCGTACTCGTCGAGCAGTCGGTGAACATCGCTCTGACCGTGGCGACTCGTGCCTACTTCATGGAGAAGGGCCAGGTCCGATTCGAGGGACCGACGAAGGACCTGCTCGAGCGCGAGGACGTGCTGCGTTCGGTGTTCCTGGATCGCGCCGGCAAGAAGATGACGCCGGCGCGCACGAGCAGCCGCGCGCAGGTGAAGCGCACCGCCGAGACGGTCAGCAAGCAGGCGGTTCTCTCGGTGCAGGGCCTGAGCCACCACTTCGGCGGCATCGCGGCCGTGAACGACGTGTCGTTCACCGTGCACGAAGGCGAGATCCTCGGCCTGATCGGGCCGAACGGTGCCGGCAAGACGACGATCTTCGACCTCATCTCCGGTCACCTGCAGACGCAGCGCGGCCGCATCGAGCTCAACGGCACCGACATCAGCCGGTGGGTGCCCGAGAAGCGGTCGGTCGCCGGGCTCGGCCGGTCGTTCCAGGACGCGAAGATCTTCCCCTCCCTGACGGTGGCCGAGAACATCGCGATCGGTCTCGAGCGGCACATCGCGGTGCGCGACCACGTGTCCGCGCTCTTCGCGACGCCGGCTATCCGCGAGTCGGAGATGGACGTCGCTTTCACGGCGGACGACCTGATCGAGCTGATGGGTCTCGGCGCGTTCCGTGACAAGTTCGTCGCCGAGCTGTCGACCGGGTCGCGGCGGATCGTCGACCTGGCGATGTCGATCGCACACGACCCGGCCGTGCTGCTGCTCGACGAGCCGTCGAGCGGCATCGCGCAGAAGGAGACCGAGGCACTCGGCCCATTGCTGCGCCGGATCCGGGACGAGACGGACTGCGCGATGCTCGTGATCGAGCACGACATGCCGCTGATCACGTCACTGTCCGACACGATCCTTGCGCTGGACCTCGGCACCGTGCTTGTGCAGGGGACGCCGGACGACGTGTTGCGCGACAGCCGCGTGGTCTCCGCCTATCTCGGCACCGACGCGTCGGTCATCCGGCGGAGCAGCGGCACCGCACCGCCGAAGCAGCCGCAAAGACGGCGAGCCCAGAAAGTAGGAGCGGCACGATGATGGTCCTTCCTCGCCGGCCGGTCGGCCGGCACCGAGCCGAAGCCCAGCCACTCTCGGCTTGGCAACGCATCTCGGCCGCGAGTGGTCTCGTCGTACTGTCCACCGTCGGAACTCTCGCGTTCCCCGGCGTCGCGTCGGCGGATGCACCGCTCCAGACCGCGTGGTGGGCGATGGCGCCGGCGGCCGGGTCCGACCCGGCGACGCCGAACGGCGGGCTGCACATCGCGGTGATGTCGAGCCAGGTGCTGGCGTTCGGCGCGGTGCAGTATGCGATGCCGACCGGAGCGTCCGGCGAGCTCACCCTCAACGTGGCGCAGGCGGCCGCGTCGCCGACGATCGACCCGAACAACCCATCGACGACGCCGAGCTTCACCTTCCAGGCGTGCCCGACGACCAGCAAGTGGCACGGCGGCGACAACCAACCGGCGGCCAGCGCACCGGCGTACGACGGCAAGCACTGCGTCGCAGGTGGCGAGTCAGCCGACGGCAAGACGGTCGGCTTCTTCGTCGACAGCAGCCTCGACTCGCAGCCCGGAGTGCTGAGCCTGGCGATCGTTCCGGTGCCGAACAGCCAGCTGCCGGTTGCAGGTGGCGACTCGCCGATCGACAGCACGCCGCCGACGTCTGTCGACTTCGCCAAGCCGGACGCCTCCTCGCTGACGGTCACCGGCGGGCAGACGCAGCCGGTGAGCAACCCCGGTGGGTCGTCGGGCGGCGGTGGCTCGTCGGGTAGCTCCGGCTCGTCGGGGGCCTCGGGCGGCGGGTCCGCAGCGGGCTCCGGGGCCGGCAGCGGTGCCGGCTCGGGCGCGTCCGGTGGCGGAGGCGGTGGCGCGCTGCCGCCGGATCTCGGGTCGACTTCTACGGCGACCACGCCCAGCGACTCCGGCGTGAGTCCGGTGGTCGCCGGCCAGCCCACGACGCCTTCGACCACCGACACGACGCCGGTTGCGGCATCAACTCCGGTCGCGAAGAAGGGGCACAACTGGGCCCTCGTGCTGCTGCTGATCCTCGGCTTCGCGCTGCTCGCGTCGATGATCCAGCGGCAGAACGGCGCCGTACCCATCGGCGAGCGCGGTCTCGGTCGCTTCCGCCAAACGCGCGAACGCATCGCTCGTCCGCTGATCTGACCCACCACCAAGTTGAGTGCGACGAAATGCACGCAACTCCTACCGGAGTTGCGTGCATTTCGTCGCACTCAACCAACCGGGAGGGTCAGGCGGCGCGGGCTCGCAAGGCTCGGCGGACCTCGGCGACGGTGTTGATCGGCGTACGGAAGATGTCCTCGTCGCTGAGCACGATGATCCACCAGCCGAGCGCTCGCATCGCTGCACGCCGGCGCTCATCAGCGCGCCGCTGAAGCCAGTGGAAGGCGCCGTCGTACTCAACGCCGACCTTCACCTCGGGATAGGCCATGTCCAGGATGCCGACCAACGTTCCCCACGTGTCGTGAACCGGATGCTGGACAACGGGCCGAGGAAGACCGCCGACGTTCACAAGCTCGTATCTGCTGCGACTTTCCATCGGGGACTCGGCCATCGGCTCGATGAACTCCACCAAGCGTTCGCCGATGCGCAGGTTGCGCAACCGGCGTCTGGCCGCGAAGTAGCGGGCCAGCTCGGCCGGGTCGACTAGGCCCGCGTGAGCCAGCGCGTCGGCGACGACGATCCGCTCGGCGCCGCGTAGCCACCGCAGGCAGTCGAAAGCTGTGCGCAGCGGAGTTGTGACGCGGGTGCCGTCAATCTCGGCGATGTCCGTCTCGGCGAGAGTCTCCTGGCACACGACCAACCCCGGCCGCTTGCGGATTCGCTTGCCTTTCGGAAACCCGACGTGGACATCGAGATCGTTGAGTCGTCGTACGTCGATACCCAGCACGTACGCCGCCGTCAACCCGCAGAGGACGCCGTGCGGCGGGATCAGTAAGCGAGCGGCCG
>JAFAQI010000127.1 GCA_019246495.1 Frankiales bacterium
CCGCGTCGCCGTCGCCGGGATCGACCGCGCCGTCCGCGCCCGCAGCCAGCGCGCGTTCGCGGGCGGTCGGGCGCGGGTCGATCGCCACGATCGGCGCGGCGCCGAGCATCCTGGCGAGCTTGACCGCGTGGAAACCGAGACCGCCGATGCCCCAGATGCCGACGGACTCGGCCGGCTTCACCTGCGCGCGTTCTAGCAGTGCGGCGTAGGGCGTCGATACGGCATCGGCGAGGATCGCCGCCTGCTCGATCGGCACGGAGTCGGGCACCGCGGTCAGCGCGCCGTAGGGCACGACGACGAACTCGGCCCACGCGCCGTCGTAGTGGAAGCCCATGATCTCGCCGTTGAGGCAACGGTCGCTGCGGCCTCCCGCGCAGTTGACGCACGCGAGGCACGGCCGGCCGGCGGCGAGCACGACGCGCTGCCCCGGCTTCCACAGCGGCACCGCGTCACCGACCGCCTCGATGACGCCGGCGGGCTCGTGTCCGGGGGTCACCACGGGCAACGGGCCCGCGAGACTGCCGTCGATCAGGTGCACGTCCGACAGGCAGACACCACAAGCGAGGACCCGTACGACGACCTCGTGCGGCTCGGGTTCGGGCAGCGGAACCTCCTGCACCTCCAAGCGCTTCGCCGCCTGGTCGAACCGTGCCGCCCGCATGTCAGACCGCAGCCAGCCCGGCGACGCGGTCGTCCTCGCGCAGCCGCTGGTAGTAGGACTCGATGTCGAACCGTCGCAACCGCCGCGCGAACTTGAACGTGTAGTCCGGCCAGATCGTCGAGTTGTGACCGAACTTGTCGAGATACCAGCTCTGGCAGCCGCCGGTGTTCCACACCGTCGACGCGACCTTGCGCTGGATCATCTCGTTGTAGCGGGCCTGCACGTCCGGCCGCACTTCGAGCACGTCGATGCCGCGTTCGGCCATCAGCTGCACGGCCTGAAGGAGGTACGGCAGCTGCGCCTCGATCATGTAGACGAGCGACGTGTGGCCGATGCCGGTGTTGGGTCCGGCGAGCATGAAGAAGTTGGGGAACAGCGCAAACGTCGTGCCGTTGTAGGCACCCATGCCGTCGCCGTCCCACACCTCGCGCATCGTGCGCCCGTCCCGGCCGGTGACGAGCTCCGGGAACGTGTTGTCGGTGACGCGAAAGCCGGTCGCCAGGATAATGACGTCGACCTCGTGCGTCGCGCCGTCCTTGGTGACGATGCCGTTGGGTACGACGCGGTCGATGCCCGACGTGACGAGCGTCGTCTGCGGCGAGGCGATCGCGGGCAGGTATTCGTTCGACGGCGTCAGTCGCTTGCAGCCCGGCGTGAACGTCGGGGTCAGCTTTGCACGCAGCTCCGGGTCCTTCACCTGGTCGTGCAGGTGCTTGAGCGCGACCTTCTTCAGCAGTCGCCCGCGCCGCTGCGGGTCGACGAGCGCCGGCACGGCGAGGAACTCGCTCGACCAGTAGTGGAACGCGCGCACCGCGCGCTGCGTCGCCGGCACCCGACGGTAGAGCGCGCGTTCCCAGTCGTTGATGGGCCGGCCGCGGTGCGGCAGGATCCACGCCGCAGTGCGCTGGAAGACGACCAGATGGTCCGCCTGCTCATGCACGCGCGGGACGATCTGCACGGCGGATGCGCCGGTGCCGATCACGGCGACCCGCTTGCCGGTGACGTCGTACGACGGGTCCCACTGCGCCGAGTGCATCACCTGACCGGTGAAGGTCTCGATGCCTTCGAAGTGCGGGACCGACGGCTCGGACAGGAAGCCGTGCGCAGCGATCAGAACGTTGCAGGTCAGCACGCCCTGCGACGTCTCGAGCACCCAGCGGCGCGCGGTGTCGTCCCAGCGGGCGGCGTCGACCTTGCAGCCGAACCGCACCCGGTCGACCACGCCGAAGTCGTCCGCGACCTTGCGGAGGTAGCGCCAGATCTCCGGCTGCAACGAGAAGCTGTCGGACCAGTCCGGGTTGAGCGCGAAGGAGAGCGAGTAGAGGTGTGACGGCACGTCGCAGCGGCAGCCGGGATAGGTGTTGGACAGCCAGGTGCCGCCGACGTCGTCGAGCTTCTCGAGGATGACGTGCTCGACGCCCTGCTCGGCCAGCTTGATCGAGGCCGCGATGCCACCGAAGCCGGCGCCGATGATGACGACGCGGTGCTGCTCAGCGGTTGCTGTCGTCACGTCGTCACCTTGTCGGCGGACCGCCGGGTACGGGTGCGTGTCGGACGCTCGGCCGGAGCGGCCGGATAGGTGACGTCGTCTGCCTTCCGTTTGGCGACTGCGGTCTCGACGAGGTCGATGAGCGCCGCGTTGACCGCCTCGGGCTGCTCCAGCATCGGGCAGTGCCCGGCGCCGCGCAGCTCGAGCAGCCGCGCGTCGGGGATCGCGGCAGCGATCGCGCGGGCATGCGCCGGCGGCGTGAGCCGGTCCTTGTCGCCGACGATGACGAGCGTCGGCGTGGTGCCGAGCTCGGCCAGCGCCGCGCTCTTGTCGTGCTCGTCGAGCGTGAGCCAGAAGTCGCCGACCACCTGCGCCTTGGTCGCGGCCGACATCGCCTCGGTGAACCGGGCGAGCCGCTTGTCCGGCTTGGTGCCGAGGTTGAGGAAGCGGCTGATCGCGACCGAGATCGCGCTGCCCGAGCGTCGCGCCCGCTCCGCCTTCTCCGGGTCGGAGACCATCAGCGCCAGCCCGGCCTTCCACTGCTTGATGAACGCCGCGGCGATCGGCCGGGGGAGCCCGAACGCGTCGGCCTGGTCGCGCGCTGCGCTGGTGTCCACCAGCGCCACCCCGCGGACCGGCCCGTCGCCGAACAGCTCCGGATGCTGGGCGGCGAGCGACATGATCGTCATGCCGCCCATCGAGTGCCCGACGAGCACGACGTCGCGCAGCCCGGACGCCGTGCCGGGGGCGGCACACGTCGCGCGGAGGACGGCGTAGAGGTCCTTGCCGACCTGGTCGACGGTCCGGTGCTCACGTGGCCCGGCGCCGGACTCGCCGTGGTCTCGGTGGTCCATCAGCACGAGCCGCCAGCGTTCGGCGAGCATCCGCTGGTAGTGCCAGGACCGGCTCGAGAAGGTCCAGCCGTGAGTGAAGACGATGGTCGGCCCGGGGTGGTTGTCGCCGAGGATCTCGACGGCGATCTCGGTGCCGTCGTCGGCCTTCACCCGCTGGGTCGGAGTCCATCGCAGGCGGCTCGGATCGGGCCAGGACATGCTGCCTCCTGCGGCGCGGAACGAGGGATCAACCTCCGTATCGAAGGTTGCACGCAGAGTGCTATAAGTCACGAATGGCGTCAATGCAGGCTGCCCTCGATGGCCGGGAGGACGGCCGTGAGGACGGCCGCCTGGCCCGCTCGCAGCGCACCCGCGACGCCATCGTCGACGCCCTCCGCGCGCTGCACCACGACGGCGACCTGCGGCCGACCGCGCCGCGGGTGGCCGAGCGCGCGGGCGTCTCGCTGCGCACGGTCTTCCAGCACTTCAACGACCTCGAGACGCTGCTCGTCGCCGCCGGTCACCGCGACCTCGAGATCGCTCGGCAATACGCCCGGCCGATCGACCCGGCGGCCGACTTCGCCACCCGGCTGACCGAGTTCGTCGAGCAGCGGACGCAGATGTATGAGTCGCTGTCGCCGGTGTGGCGGGCGGCCCGGCTTCAGCAACCGTTCTCGCCGCAGATCCGCCGCAACCAGGACCGGCTGCTCGAGGTCGGTTGCGAGCAGCTCGCGACCACGTTCGCCACCGAGCTCGACGCCGCCGAAAACCGCGCCGCTGTGCTCGCGGCGCTGCAAGCGGCGACGACGTGGACGACGTGGGAGTTCCTTCGTTCCGATCTGCACCACGACGTCGACGCCGCCCGCGCGGCCGTCCGCGTCCTCGTCACCCGCCTGCTGACCCAGCCCTGACCTACCTCGCCCCGCGGAGGAGCCTCATGACCTCGTCGTTACGGCGTTACGCACCGTTCGCGTTGCTGCTCGCCGCCCAGACGGTGCTGGTCATCGTCGCGCCGTCACACGGCACGACCTCGGGCAACGGTCCGCTCGGCGGCCAGTTCAACGGTGCGCTGTCCTCCGGCCAGACGCCGGGGTCCACCGTGCCCGGTTCCACGACGACCGGCGGCTCGTCGAGCGGCAGTTCGTCGACCGGCGTCGGCCCGACCGGCACCGGGACGCCGGGGTCGACCGGTACTACGGGGTCGACCGGATCCACCGGCTCGACTGGCTCGACCGGTCCGACGGCGACAGGCCCGACGAGTGGAAGCACGAGCAACGCGGGCAAGCGCGGCGTGCAGCCGCCGGCGTCGGGCAACACGACCGGCAAGTCCTTCTGCGTCACAGGCCTGCTCGAGCACCCGCCGTGTGTCGCGCAGTGGGCCGGCGGCAGCAACGGCGGCGCGACCTGGCAGGGCGTCACCGGCAACACCATCAAGGTGCTCTTCTACCGCGCAAAGGAGAACGCGGCAGTCGACGCGATCCTCCGGGAGACCGGCACCTACATCAGCCCGGCCGAGGAGAAGCAACAGTTCCTGCTCGTCACCGACTGGATCAACAAGCACTACCAGCTCTACGGGCGCAAGATCGTCCCGATCTACTACCAGGGCAGCTGCGACATCGCGCCGCCGAAGGACCCCTGCTTCCGCAGCGACGTCGATGCGTTCTACGCCAAGTACCACCCGTTCGCCGCCATCTACGACAGTGACAGCAACGAGCCGGCATTCTTCGACGAGCTGTCCCGCAAGGGTGTCGTCAACTGGGGTGGCTGGGCGTTCGCCGACTCGTTCAACGCCAACCTGCGGCCCTACCACTACGACCTCTTCATGGGCGGCGATACGCAGGCAGCCATCAGCGGCACCTGGTACTGCAAGCGCCTCGCGGGACACAAGGCGATCCGCGCGGGTTCGGCGGCGCTGCGCAGCAAGACCCGCAAGGTCGTCGTGATCTATCCGGATACGCCGGAGACGACTCCGCCAGCGGTCCATCTCGAGAACATCATCAAGCAGTGCGCGGGCTCCAACGCCGTGATCGACGGCAAGTACTCGTCCGACACCTCGACCGCTGCGCAGCAGGCGACCACCAACACAGCGAAGTACAAGGCGGCCGGCGCGACGACTGCGCTGTGGTTCAGCGATCCGATCGCCCCGGCGTACGGCACCAAGGCAGCGGCGGCGCAGAACTGGTTCCCCGAGAACGTGATCGCCGGCAGCGGGCTGCTGGACTACGACGCGCTCGCGCAGACCTATGACTCGTCGGAGTGGGCGCACGCCTTCGGCCCTTCGGACCTCGGCCAGACGTCGCCGATCATGCAGGTCGACGCCGGCCGCATCTGGAAGGCCGAGGGGAAGTCGGGCCAGCCCAACCCGAGCTCCAACCTCGTGACCACGTACGAGCTGTCCATGTCGGAAGGCATCGTCGCCGCCGGGCCGAAGCTGACCCCGCTGACCTATGAGTACGGACTGCTCACCGCCCCGGGCTATGACCAGTGGAGCAAGTGGCACGACCCGCGCCTGGTCTACCTCGCCTGGGGCAAGAACGACTACACGGGAATCTCCGACATCCGCGAGGTCTACTTCGACACCAACAAGAAGTCGGCCATCAACGGTCGCAAGGGCACCTACATCGCTCTGAGCGGCGGGCAGCGGTACGACCTCAACACCATCCCGAGCGGTGAGCCCCGGCTGCCGTCGTCGGTATGAACCTCTCCCAGATCTCGCTTCCGCGCTGGTCGGTGCGGCTGATCCAGGCTGTCGCCTGGCCGCTGGCGGTGGTGCTCGCCGTCGAGCTGTGCTTCGGGCGCAGCAAGACCTCGCACTGGATCGGCGTACCAGTCCCGACCGGCGTGCCGCTCGGCATCCTGCTCAACGGCGCGATCCTCGGCATGCTCTACGCGCTGCTGGCGTTCGGCCTCATCCTGGTCTACCGCGCCAACCGCATCATCAACTTCGCGCATGCCGGGCTCGGCCTCGTGCCCGCGGTGACCGGGCTCCTGCTCATCACCAATCGCAACTGGCCCTACTGGGCCGGACTGATCGTCATGCTTGTCGGATCCGCGCTCACCGGCGGCGTGGTCGAGCTGCTGATGCGCCGGTTCGGCCAGTCGCCGCGGCTTATCGCGACGGTGTTCACCATCGGCCTCGCACTGATCTTCGTCTATCTCGAGCTGCGGCTGCCCGACTGGATCGGCGGCACGAGCGGCGTCCCGTTCAACTTCCCCACGCCCTACACGCACTTCAAGCTGACGATCGGGTCGGTCATCTTCAACGGTGACTACTTCGCGATCGTCATCGCGACCTTGCTCGTGTGTGCGGGTCTCACTGCGTTCCTTCGCTACACACGCGTCGGCATCGCGGTTCGCGCGTCGGCGGAGAACGCCGACCAGGCCGCGCTGCTCGGTGTGCCCGTGGCTCGGCTTTCGACGATCGTGTGGGTCGTGGCGGGCCTCTGCTCCGGGGTCGCGGTGTTCCTGCAGGCGCCGGTGACCGCACTGCCGTCCGGTGGCTCGGTCTCGCCACTCGTGCTGCTCTACGGGCTCGCGACAGCGGTCGTGGCGCGGATGGAAAGCCTGCCCATCGCGCTGGCTGCGGGCGCCGCGATCGGAATCGTGCAACAGGGTGCGTTCGCCGGCTCGAGCCGGCCCGACGACGCGGCGGCGTTGATGCTGCCGATCATCGTCGGCGCCTTGCTCTTCCAGCGCCGGCGCATGTCGCGTGCGTATGACACGGGCATCGCATCGTACCGGACCCTGCAGGAGTTCCGGCCCATCCCGATCGAGCTGCGGAGCCTGCCGGAGGTGCGTCGCGCGCGGATCGCGCTGCCCGCGCTCGCCGTCGCGCTCGCTCTCGCGGCGCCCTGGATCGTCGGGACCGGTCGGTCGTCCTTCTGCACGCAGGCGGTGCTCGCGGGCATGGTCGCGGTCTCGCTCGTCGTGCTGTCGGGCTGGGCAGGACAGATCTCGCTCGGCCAGTTCGCGTTCGCGGGCGTCGGGGCGGCGGTGGCCGGCGGGCTGGCGGTCCGGCACAACGAGGACTTCTTCGTCGCGCTGCTCGCTGCCACGATCGCGGGAGCGGTGGTTGCGGTCATCATCGGCATCCCGGCGCTGCGCGTGCCGGGCCTCTTTCTCGCGGTTGTGACACTCGGGCTGGCGGCGACGGTGCAGTACGGCTTGCTGAGCAGAGCGCACTTCGCCTGGTTGCTGCCGCCGAACGGCAGCTACATCACGAAGCCGAACCTGTATGGCCGCATCGATCTGTCATCCGACCTGCGCTACTACTACCTCTGCGCGATCTTCCTCGCGCTCGCCTGCCTGTCGGCGTGGTCGCTGCGGCACAGCCGCTCCGGCCGGCTGTTCATCGGGATGCGCGACAACGAGCGCGCTGCGCAGTCCTTCGGCGCCAACGCGACCAACACCCGGCTGGCGGCGTTCGCCATCTCGGGGGCGATCGCTGCACTTGCGGGCGCCCTGTCGGCGTACCAGTCCCAGGTCGACCCGGGCAGCTTCCAGATGGACGTCAGCCTCACGGCGTTCCTCTACGCCGTGGTCGGCGGTCTGACGTCGCTGCCGGGCGCGGTGCTCGCGACGATCGGCTTCACGGCGATCTCCTACTTCGGCGGCCCGCAGCTGTCGGTGCTCGCGAGCGGCGTCGGGGTCTCGCTCGTGCTGCTCGTCTTCCCGGGCGGTCTCGCGCAAGCGGCGCACCGCGGCCGGGACGGGCTGCTGCGCTGGCTTGCCGACCGGCACGAGCTGCATGTGCCGAGCCTCGTCGCGGACAGCCGGCAGCCGGACGAGAGCGATGCGGACGACGAGGTGCTGCGCTCGGCGGCGGACCGGGTGCAGAAGATCCGTGTCGGCGCGGGGAGCGCCCGATGACCGGGCTGCGCCGGCTCACCGGCGGGCTCGCGACGTTCCCTCTGGTCATTCTTGCGCTGCTGTTCTTCTTCGACGAGTGGGACACCGCGGCGTTCAACGTGCTCGCGCCCAACATCCAGGCTGCGTTCCACCTGAGCGACCGCAACTTCGGCTTGCTGGTGATCGGCAACTTGTCGATCGTGCTGCTCGCGGCGGTGCCGCTCGGTTACTTCGGCGACCGGCTGCCGCGAGTGTGGTTCGTGGCGAGCGGCGCGATCATCGCCGGCGTCTTCTCGCTGCTGACCGGCGTGGCCGGGACGCTGCTGGTGCTCGCGCTCGTGCGGCTGGGCAACGGTTTCGGTCGTCTGGTGAACGACCCGATCCACTCGTCGCTGCTCTCGGACTACTACCGCCCGAACGACCGGCCGGCGATCTATTCGGTGCACCGCAACGCCGAACGGGCCGCGCAGGTCGTCGGTCCCGCGGTCGCAGGCGTCATGGCCTACGTCGCCGGATGGCGCGCGGCGTTCATGGTGCTCATCGTCCCGATCGCCATCACCGCGCTCATCAGCCTCCGCCTGCGCGAGCCGGTCCGCGGCGGCACGGACGACCCGGACTCGGCCGAAGCCGCCGCGAAGGAGTCGCCGGTGCCGTTCGGCGAAGCGCGCCGGACGCTGTTCGCCGTACCGACCCTGCGCCGGCAGTTCACGTCGTTCTTCTTCATCGGCGCGGGGCTGATCCCCCTGGCGTTCTATGTCCCGATCTTCCTGCACAAGGTCTTTGGCGTCGGCGCGCTCGGGCGCGGCATCGTCGTGTCGATCAACGGTACTGCGGCCTTTGCCGGCGTGATGGCGTCCGGGCGCTGGACCCGGGGCTGGCTCGCGAAGGGTTTCGGCGAGCCGATCCGCTGGGCGGGCTACTCGCTCGTCGGTGTCGGCGTCGGCATCGCGATCCTGTGCGCGCTGCCGAACCTCTACGCCGTTGTCGCGATGAGCGCCGTCACGTCGTTCATCGGTGGCATCTTCACGCCACCGTTCTTCGCGACGCAGGCCTTCGTCTCGCCGGCGCGGGTGCGGTCGCTGTCGTTCGCCTGGTCCGCGCTGTTCCTGCTTGCCGGCGTGTGGGTGCTGTTCATCATCCTTCCGGTGGCCAGCATCGCCGACAACCACGGCATCCGCATCGGTTTCGCGGCGACGACGCCGTACTGGGTCATCGGGGGACTGGTGCTCGCGTCGGCGCGCAAGTTCGTGGCCGACGACGCGGCGGCTGCGCTCGACTCGCTCGCGTTCATCACGCGGGTGCGCCAGCAGCGCGCGACCGGCGAGCACGACGACGTGCTGTTGCATTGCCAGGGCGTGACCGTGGCGTACGACGGCGTGCGCGTGCTGTTCGGGGTCGACCTCGAGGTGCATCGCGGCGAGATCGTCGCGCTGCTCGGCACCAACGGCGCCGGAAAGTCGACGCTGCTCAAGGCGATCAGCGGGCTGGTCGACCCGTCCGGCGGCGTGATCCTGCTGGACGGCAAGGACATCACGCACGCCGATCCGCTCACCGTGTCGCGGCTCGGTGTCGGCCAGATGCCCGGTGGCCGCGGCGTCTTCCCGACACTGACCGTCGACGAGCACTTCCAGGTCGCGACCTGGCAGGTCGAGGACAAGGCGGCGGCGGAGAAGGCCGTGGCCGACGTGCTTCGTCGGTTTCCGCGGCTGCGCGAGCGGCACAGCCAGCTCGCGGGCAACCTGTCCGGTGGTGAGCAGCAGATGCTGGCGCTCGGCATGGCGTTCATCACCCGGCCGCAGCTGCTGCTCATCGACGAGCTGTCGCTCGGTCTCGCGCCGACGATCGTGGAGCTGTTGCTCGAGACCGTGCGCGAGATCAACGCGCAGGGCACGACGATCGTGCTCGTCGAGCAGTCGGTCAACGTCGCGCTCACCGTTGCCGACCGCGCCTACTTCCTCGAGAAGGGTGAGGTGCGCTTCTCCGGACCGACCAAGGACCTGCTGGACCGCGACGACGTCATGCGCTCGGTGTTCCTCGCCGGCGCGACGAAGAAGCCGGCGAAGGCCGCAGGGCGTCGAACCCCGGCGCGGACGCGCGCGGCCAGCAACGGCAAGGCCGCCGAAACCCCGGACCGCGCGTTGCTCGAGGCGGTCGAGGTCTCGGTGTCGTTCGGCGGCATCCGGGCGATCGACGACGTCAGCATCGGTGTCTACGAGGGCGAGATCCTCGGTCTCATCGGACCGAATGGTGCCGGCAAGACCACGTTGTTCGACGTACTGTCCGGGTTCGTCACGCCCGGCGTCGGTCGCGTGATGTTCGGTGGCTACGACGTGACGGCTCTCGCGCCGGACGTGCGCGCGCGGATGGGACTCGGCCGGTCGTTCCAGGACGCGCGGATCTTCTCCTCGCTCACGGTCGCCGAGAACCTCGCCTATGCACTGGAGCGACATCTGCCGGTGCGCGATCACGCGGCAGCGGCGCTAGGCCTGCCTGCCGTGCGCGAGCAGGAGGACCACATCGCCTGGTCGGTCGCCGACCTCGTCGAGCTGATGGGACTCGGTGCGTTCCGCGACAAGTTCGTGAGCGAGCTGTCGACCGGATCGCGTCGTGTCGTCGACATCGCGATGGCCGTCGCGCACGATCCCGCCGTACTCATCCTGGACGAGCCGTCCAGCGGCATCGCACAACGCGAGACCGAGGCACTGGCTCCGTTGCTCCGCCAGATCCGCGACGAGACCGGCTGCGCCATCCTCGTCATCGAGCACGACATGCCGCTGATCGCTGCGGTCTCCGACCGCTTGGCGGCGCTCGATCAGGGTCGGCTGCTGCTCACCGGGCCGCCGAACGACGTCCTCGCCGACCCGCGGGTGGTGTCGGCGTATCTCGGCACCGACCGGGCGACCATCCAGCGTTCCGGGGAAACCGTCGGCGCGCGGAGTGCGCGATGACCGCGGTACGCCGGCGGGCCATCGCTCTCCTCGTCATCGCGACCGGCGGTGTCGGCGCGCTGCTGCTCGGCGCTGCCGCACCGGCCGGAGCACAGGCACCTGCCGTCGCCTCGTGGTGGAACGTCGCCAACCTTGGCAAGCCCGCACCCGCACCGCCCGCGCCGCCCGACGTCAAGGCCGGCGACCTGCTCGTGCAGGGCTCCAACTCCGCACCGGCGGGCGTGACGTTGCCGGTGAGCAAGGCGCCGGCGTCGGCGCAGGCCATCGCGGGGCTTTCGTTCACCCTTGCCGCGACCGACATCGTCGGTGCGCTGCGGCTGACCATCGAGGGGACGCCACCGCCGCAGGTCTCTGTCGTTGCCTGCAAGGCCACCAAGCCGGTCCCGCGCGAGGAAAACGGTCCATGGGCGGACGTCCCGGCGTACGACGGGACCGCCTGCGACCCCGGCGTGCTGAAGGGCAGCACGGTCGTCTTCGCCAACGCCAGCCGGCTCGTCACTCCAGGCCGGCTCGCGCTGGTGCTGTTGCCAGGCCCGGTCGACCGCGTCGTGTTCAAGCATCCCGATGCGTCGGCGTTGCAGGTCACGAGTGCGACCGGGGTTGGCGCCGCCGCGCCGCCGCTCGGCAGTGACAACGGCACGGGTACGACGCCGTCGGGCGGCAACGCAGGACCGGTGTCCGCGCCCGTCGGCGGCAGCGCGGTCTCGCAACCGACCGTCGGCTTGCCGCCGCCATCAACGTCGACCGCACCGGCCACACCGCCGCTGGTCGCCGGGCAGCCGACGACGCCGGGGACAACGACGCCGGCGGCAGCCGCCCGAACCACGGCGGCCTCGAGCGGGCTGAGCACCGGTGCGCGACGGGCGATCGCACTGGTCATCCTCGCGTTGGAGGCGGTCGGATTCGTCCTCATGTCACGGACCGGCGAACCGCCCGCCGTCGTGACCGGAGCAGGGCTTGTGGCGGGTGCCGCGGGCGCGGGTGGGCTCGTCGGCGGCAGGTTCCGCCCGCCCGACCGCGTGGTGGCCGGTGGCCGCTCAGTCGCGACCGCCGACGTCGGCGGCGTGGGACGCTTCCGTCGCGAGCGCTCGGGACCTGCTCCTCAACTGTGATCTGACGACCCGGAAAGCGACGGCGAATGACGAACGACATGGTGACCCGGCCCACCGGGTCGAGCCTCCAACGTCTCGGTGAGGCCGCAGCGGAGCGCCTCGGCGGCGAGTCCGTTCTGCATTTCGAGGACCAGACGTTCACCGGTAAGCAGCTTCAGCAGCGCAGCCGGCGGTTGTCCCAGGGACTGCGGGACGCGGGCCTGCAGCCGGGCGAACGCGTGGTCGTCTGCATGGCGAACTGCCCCGAGGTTGGCCTCACCTACAGCGCGGTGTGGCGAGCCGGCGCCGTCACGACTCCCGTGCTGTTCTTGCTCAGCGAGGACGAGCTGCGGCACGTGTTGGCTGACAGCGAAGCTGCTTACGTCGTCAGCACGCCGGACTTCCTGCCCAAGGTCATCGCCGCGTCGACCGGGGTCAGCACGCTTCGCGGCATCATCGTCGCGGATGGCGGGCCGGGCGGGGCGACCGCCGGCGTACCGCTCCTGGACTTCGCCGACCTCGAGAACGCGGCGGAGGGCGACCTCGTCGACTGCGCCTCGTCCGATCTGGCGGCGCTGCTCTACACCGGCGGCACGACCGGCCGGTCCAAGGGCGTGATGCTGAGCCACGATGCGCTTTCGTCCGCGGCGTGGGCGCTGGTGGCGGCGGGCAAGGAGACCGAGCGCGAGCCGTCGACGCGGTCGCTGCTTCCGCTTCCGCTGTCGCACGTCTATGGCCTGATGCTGACGATCGCGGGAAGCCATGCGACCGAGCCCGGTACGACGGTGCTCATGCGATGGTTCGACCCGGCCGGCTGGGTTCAGCTCGCGGAGCAGCACCGGATCCAGGCGAGCGCACTCGTGCCGTCGATGATCCAGATGCTGCTCGCACAGCCGCTGGAGGACCACGACCTGTCGGAGCTACGCCGCCTCGGCAGCGGTGGCGCGTCGCTCGCGCCGGAGGTCGCCGAGGAGCTGCTCAAGCGGCTGCCCCATGTCGAGATCACCGAGGGCTACGGCTGCACGGAGACCGGTGCCTCGTGTGCGGCGAC
The DNA here is from genome assembly GCA_019246495.1 of Frankiales bacterium. Taxonomy (GTDB): domain Bacteria; phylum Actinomycetota; class Actinomycetes; order JAFAQI01; family JAFAQI01; genus JAFAQI01. The sequence goes on from JAFAQI010000127.1 coordinate 12,922, forward strand.
TCGGCCCGGTGAGGCTCGCCTGGGGAGTGTCGGCAAACCCCTACCGGGCATCGACGTACGGCTCGAGAAGGCGGACGGCACCGACGCCGCGCTGGGCGAGGACGGTGAGATCTGCGTCCGCGGACCGAACCTGATGACCGGCTACTGGAACGCGCCCGAGGAGACAGCGAAGGCGATCCGCGACGGCTGGTTCCACACCGGCGACATCGGCCGGTTCGACGTGGACGGCTACCTCTACGTCGTCGACCGGATCAAGGACCTCATCATCCGCGGCGGGATCAACGTCTATCCGCGCGACATCGAGGACGCCCTCCTCGAGCATCCGGACATCGTCGGTGCCGGTGTCGTCGGCAAGAAGGACGAGCGGATGGGCGAGGAGGTCGTCGCGTTCGTGCAACTACGGCCGGGCGCGACTCTGACGCCGGAGGATGTCGTCGACTATGCGCGGGGCCGATTGTCGGCCGCCAAGTATCCGCGCGACGTCCGCATCGTCGACGCGCTTCCGCTGACGAGCGTCTTCAAGCTCGACCGCAAAGCGCTCCGCACCCAGCTCTAACCCCCCGCGTTGAGTGCAACGAAATGCACGCAACTTCGCTGGTGGTTAGGTGCATTACGTCGCACTCAAGGGCTGTGGACAAGGGTTCGCGGCGTCGCTCGCCTTGCGGCACGCTGCCGTCATGCCACGACCGATCGTTCCGGTCAGTTTGCGCACTGACCCCTTCACCCGACGCGAGGCGCAGGCTGCCGGATTGACCGACCGGCAGCTGGCAGGTTCGCCGTGGC
>JAFAQI010000357.1 GCA_019246495.1 Frankiales bacterium
CGTCTCCTCGTCCTGCGCGATGGTGAACGCACCCCGGTCGCGCATCTTCTTCAGCCCCAGCGCACCGTCGCGACCCATGCCGGTGAGCAGTACGCCGACAGCGTCCGCACCACACGACTCTGCAACTGAAGTAAGCGTCGCGTCGATGCCGGGCACGTGGTACTGCGTCGGCGGCGGCTCGTGCGTCGTGACGCGGAGCTGGTCGTGCACGACCAGGTTGAGCCCGCTCGGCGCGACAGTTACCGAACCCGATGCAAGGCGGCGGCCATGTGCGCCGACGGCAACCGGCAGCGGGCAGATGCCGTCGAGCCAGCCGGCGAGCCCCTCGATGAATCCGTCGGCCATGTGCTGCACGACAACAACCGCTGACTCGAGGTCGGGCGGAAGCTCGCTCAGCAACTGCGCGAGTGCCTGCGGGCCACCGGTCGACGCGCCGATCGCGATGACCTTCACGCGGCGTGGCGACAGCGCGGCACCGTCGTAGGCACGAGGTGGCACGACCTGCGGCGTCTCTGGCCGACCGCCGAGGCGCCGGGTGGACAGCGTCGCCGGCGCACCGCCGAGGCGCCCGCGCGGATGGGTGATGACTTTCGCCCGGCCCGCGACGCGCAAACGTCGGCGGAGCGCATCGGCGTAGGCGTCGAGCTGTCCGGCCTCCCCGCCGGCCGGCTTCTCCATCACGTCGACCGCACCGGCGGCCAGGGCGGCAGCGGCGTTGTCGCGGTCGTCGCCGTCGACGAAAGACGAGTAGACGAGGATCGGCGTCGGCCGCGTCGCCATGATGCGCTCGATCGCCTCGATGCCGTTCATGACCGGCAGGTGCAGGTCCATCAACACGGCGTGCGGGCGAAGCCGGTCGACGAGGGCGATCGCATCGCGACCGTTGCGCGCCTCACCGACGACCGTCAGCCCGGCGTCGGCCTCGATGGCCGCGCGGGCGAACCGGCGCTGCACCGCCGAGTCGTCGACGATGATGATCGACAGAGGGGCGGCGCCGCCCGGGCCCGCGCTCGCAGGCGGTGGGGCGACGGTCACGTTGTCCCCTCGGCGGCATTGGCTGGGCATGCTGGTCGGACCGGTCTCCCGGTCCTGCCTGGAATGTCGTCGCAGACCCGCTCCTGCTTGAGGCCCGAAGGATGACGTTGTGTCCGGTTTTCAGCGGCTACTTCGTGAGGTGGAAGACGGCCGGAGCGCTGTGCACGCCGTCGACCGTGACGTAGAGCCGATATGTGCCCGGCTGGGCCGCGGCGCCCTCGTGCGTGCAGCCGGGCACCGACCGCGACCGGTCCCAGCTCAGGGAGTAGCTGACGCTCTTGCCGGCCGGCAGTCGGTGGGCCGTGACTTTGTCCGACCGCGGGCAGTCAGCCGTCGTCCACACCTGGTCGTTGCCGGAGAAGACCGACCACGTGCGCGCGGCGGTCTGCACCTCGAGCCGGCAGGGCGCCGTGCCCTTGTTGTGCACCTGCACCGCGAGCTTCGGGATCGCGCCGCCCGGATAGACCGCCGCATCGGTGGAGGCCGTGACGGTGATGCTGCTCGCGCCGCAGGGCTGCGCCCGACCTGCCGCGGTCGACCCGGCCGGCGGCGTCGGCTGTTGTGACCGGCCGGTGGTGGACGGGTGAGCGCCACCCGACCCCACGGAACCCGCCACGATCGCGATGACGACAGCGGCAATCACCACGATGCCGATGACCATCACCCGGCGCTGCCAATACACCCGGGCGGGCTCCGGCCCCACCGGTTGCAGCAACGCCCGCGCGTTCATGCCGAGACTCTAGGACTCGTCCCACAGCGTCGTGCGACGATCGCGGCGATGCCCGATCCGTCCTTTGCCGATGTCGTGATGCGCTGGTACGACGACAGTGCGCGAGACCTTCCATGGCGGTCGGCGGAGGTCACACCCTGGGGCGTGCTCGTCAGCGAGGTGATGCTTCAGCAGACACCGGTCGCGCGAGTGATTCCGGTCTGGCGAGAGTGGCAGCAGCGCTGGCCGGCACCGGCCGACCTCGCCGCCGAACCTGCCGGCGCGGCGGTGCGCGCATGGGGCCGGCTCGGCTATCCGCGTCGTGCGCTTCGGCTGCACGGGGCAGCGACGGCGATCGTCAACCGGCACGGCGGCGTCGTACCCGCTGATCCCGCGGTCCTCCGTCAGCTTCCCGGGATCGGCAACTACACGGCTGCCGCGGTCGCTGCGTTTGCGTTCGGTGCGGAAGTCGCGGTGCTCGACACGAACGTGCGGCGGGTCTATGCGCGAGTCTTCGACGTCGCGGCGGATGCACCGGCCCACATCACAGTGGCGGAGCGGCGCGCAGCGACTGACCGGCTGCCGTCGTCATCCGCCGCGCGCTACTCCGTTGCGGTCATGGAGCTCGGCGCACTTGTCTGCGTCACGCGGTCGCCGCGATGCACCCAGTGCCCGGTCGCGGCGCGATGTGCGTGGCGAGCAGCCGGCATGCCGGACACCGGGCAGCGGCGGGCGGCGCAGACCTACGAAGGCACCGACCGGCAGGCGCGCGGCCGGCTGCTCGCGGTGCTCCGCGAATCGCCGCACGCCGTGCCGGCCGCGGCACTCGACGCGGCGTGGCCCGACGCGGCACAACGCGCTCGAGCGCTCGACGGACTCGTCGCGGATGGTCTCGTCGCACCGCTCGACGGCGACCGATTCGCCCTGCCGGCATGAGATACGCGTTCGCGCACCGCGGTGGTCGCGGGCACGGCCCCGACAACACGCTCGACACGTTCCGGCAGGCACTCGCCGGTGGTGCGACCGGCCTCGAGACCGACGCGTGGCTCACCGCCGACGGTGTCGTGGTGCTCGACCACGACGGAGTCCTGCGCGCGGCGCGACGCCAGCACCGACCGATAGCCGAGGTACGCCGAGCCGAGCTGCCCGCACATGTGCCGAGTCTCGACGAGCTCTACACCGAATGCGGCACGGCGTACGACCTCGCCATCGACATCCGGCTGCCGGAGGTCGCGGCGGCCGTCGTGGGCGTCGCGCGACAGCACGACGCGGCCGACCGGCTTTGGCTCGTGGGCGGCACCGCCGAGCTGCTGAGCGGGTGGCGCGAGGATGCCGGCGGTGCGCAGCTGGCGATGACGATCAAGCCGACGGCGCGCAGCCGCGAACTGCCGTCTGCGGTCCGCGACGCCGGCGGAGCTGCGCTGAACATGCGGTGGATGTGGTGGACTCGCGGCTTCGCTGCTGCCGTGCACGACGCGGGCCTGCTCGCGTTCGGCTACGACGCACAGTCGCGCTTCGCGTTGCGGCGCTGTGTCAGGCTCGGGCTCGACGGCGTCTTCAGCGACCACACCGATCGCATGATGGCGGCAATGGAAACGACGAAGCCCGGCTGACTCGGATGGAGTCGACCGGGCTTCGCCCTCGAAAAGTTGTGCTCTGAACTGGCTCAGGCCTCGGCGGTCGTGCCGCCCTCGCTGGCTGCGGCGACCGGCGCGGGCGTGTCCGGCGCGATCGGCTTGACCTCGCCGCGGAACACGAACCGCTTCGCCGGCTCGCCGTCCGGCGATGCCGTGCCGTCCGGGTCGTCCTCGACGTCGACCACGACGATCTGCCCGGCCTGGAGCTCGCCGTAGAGGATCTTCTCGGACAGGATGTCCTCGATCTCCCGCTGGATCGTCCGCCGGAGCGGCCGCGCGCCGAGCACCGGGTCGTAACCCTTCTTGGCGAGCAGCTTCTTTGCGTCGGACGTGAGCTCGATGGCCATGTCGCGGTTCTTCATCTGCGCGTCGACCCGGTCGATCATCAGGTCGACGATCTCGACGATGTTGTCCTCGGTGAGCTGGTGGAAGACGATCGTGTCGTCCACGCGGTTGAGGAACTCCGGCCGGAAGTGCTGCTTGAGCTCTTCGTTGACCTTGACCTTCATCCGCTCGTAGTTCGACTCGTCCGTCTGCCCGCCCGCGAAGCCGAGGTTGATGCCCTTCGCGATGTCGCGGGTGCCGAGGTTGGTCGTCATGATGATGACGGTGTTCTTGAAGTCGACCGTGCGGCCTTGCGAGTCGGTCAGCCGCCCGTCCTCGAGCACCTGGAGCAGCGTGTTGAAGACGTCCGGGTGGGCCTTCTCGACCTCGTCGAACAGTACGACGGAGAACGGCTTGCGCCGCACCCGCTCGGTCAGCTGACCGCCCTCGTCGTAGCCGACGTAGCCGGGCGGGGAGCCGACGAGCCGGGAGACCGTGTGCTTCTCCATGAACTCGCTCATGTCGAGCTGGATCAGCGCGTCCTCGTCGCCGAACAGGAACTCGGCGAGAGTCTTCGACAGCTCGGTCTTTCCGACGCCAGACGGTCCGGCGAAGATGAACGACCCGCCGGGCCGCTTCGGGTCCTTGAGCCCGGCCCGGGTGCGCCGGATCGCCTGCGACACGGCCTTGACCGCCTGGTCCTGGCCGATGACGCGGCGGTGCAGCTCGTCCTCCATGCGGAGCAGCCGGGAGGTCTCCTCCTCGGTGAGCTTGAACACCGGGATGCCGGTCCACGTGGCGAGGACTTCGGCGATCTCCTCGTCGGTGACCTCGGCGACGACGTCCATGTCGCCGGCCTTCCACTCCTTCTCGCGCGTCGCCTTCTCGGCGAGGAGGGTCTTCTCCTTGTCGCGCAGCGACGCCGCCTTCTCGAAGTCCTGCGCGTCGATCGCGCTCTCCTTCTCGCGTCGCACGGCGGCGATCTTCTCGTCGAACTCGCGCAGGTCCGGCGGCGCGGTCATCCGGCGGATGCGCATCCGCGAACCGGCCTCGTCGATGAGGTCGATCGCCTTGTCCGGCAAGTAGCGGTCGGAGATGTAGCGGTCGGCGAGCTGCGCCGCCGCGACCAGCGCGCTGTCCGTGATGGACACGCGGTGGTGCGACTCGTAGCGGTCGCGCAGCCCCTTGAGGATCTCGATCGTGTGGGCCAGCGACGGCTCGCCGACCTGGATCGGCTGGAAGCGGCGCTCGAGTGCGGCGTCCTTCTCGAGGTGCTTGCGGTACTCGTCGAGTGTCGTCGCCCCGATGGTCTGGAGCTCACCACGGGCGAGCATCGGCTTGAGGATCGACGCGGCGTCGATCGCGCCTTCGGCTGCACCGGCACCGACGAGCGTGTGGATCTCGTCGATGAACAGGATGATGTCGCCGCGGGTGCGAATCTCCTTCAGGACCTTCTTCAACCGCTCTTCGAAGTCACCGCGATAACGCGAGCCGGCAACGAGCGCACCGAGGTCGAGCGTGTAGAGCTGCTTGTCCTTGAGGTTCTCCGGCACCTCGCCCTTGACGATTGCCTGGGCGAGTCCTTCGACGACCGCGGTCTTGCCGACACCGGGTTCGCCGATGAGCACCGGGTTGTTCTTGGTACGCCGGGACAGCACCTGCATCACGCGCTCGATCTCTTTCTCGCGCCCGATGACCGGGTCGCGCTTGCTCTCGCGCGCGGCTTGCGTGAGGTTGCGGCCGAACTGGTCGAGGACGAGCGATGTCGACGGCGTACCTTCGCCGCCCGCACCGGCTGCTTGCGGTTCCTTGCCCTGGTAACCCGACAGAAGCTGGATCACCTGCTGGCGCACCCGGTTGAGGTCGGCGCCGAGCTTGACGAGCACCTGCGCCGCGACGCCCTCACCCTCGCGGATGAGCCCGAGCAGGATGTGCTCGGTGCCGATGTAGTTGTGGCCGAGCTGAAGCGCCTCGCGCAGCGACAGCTCCAAGACCTTTTTGGCTCGCGGGGTGAACGGGATGTGCCCGCTCGGGGCCTGCTGTCCCTGGCCGATGATCTCCTCGACCTGCTGCCGCACGCCCTCGAGAGAAATGCCCAACGACTCGAGCGCCTTCGCTGCGACGCCTTCGCCTTCGTGGATGAGACCGAGCAGGATGTGCTCGGTGCCGATGTAGTTGTGGTTGAGCATCCTGGCTTCTTCTTGAGCCAGGACAACGACGCGCCTCGCGCGGTCGGTAAATCTTTCGAACATGTTCGCTCCTCAGCGGAAGCGGTTCGGAGAGCCGGCTGCTCCCTCACCGCATGCTAGCCCGCGTGCAGCGAGCCTCTCACCGGTTGCAACAGGCTCACCATTCCGACGTACCCGCGGGGTCGCGGGTTCACCGGCTCACATTTCGGACACACGATCGACAACACCCGCACGGCATCGGCAGATTCCACCCGTGCGCTGAGAGCGAAACGGCGTAAGCCGCCAAGTCCTACGCCGCCCAGCCCTGAGCCACAGAGTGGTCAGCGGTTGGCAGCGGCGTACCGCTCGGCGAGGTCGGCCGGGATGCGGCCGCGCTCGGGCACCGCAAGACCTTGGTTGCGCGCCCACTCGCGGATGCGCGCGGCGTCACCCGAGCCGCGGTTGCGGCGCCGCCGGCCCGAGCCACCGCCGGACGGGCGCCCGGGTCCGCGACCGGACGCCCGGCGGGCGACCCCGACGTAGCGGGCGAAGCTGTCGCGTAGCTCCTGGGCGTGCTGGTCGCACACGTCGATCTCGTAGCTGCTGCCGTCGAGGGAGAAACCCACGGTTTGTGTCCCCGGAGTTTCGTCGTCGTGGACATCACAAACAAGAATGACCTGCACCCGCTGCGCCATTTACCTCACCGATTTCAAAGTCGAGTGTGACGAAAACTGTCTTTGCCATCGCCATATTAGGCAATTAACGTCGCACTCGACTTTGCTACTCCGGGCGGACGAGCGGAAAAGTGATCGCCTCGCGGATATTCGACCCCGTCAAAAGCATGACGAGCCGGTCGACGCCCATGCCCATGCCGCCCATCGGCGGTGCGCCGTACTCCAGCGCGCGCAGGAAGTCCTCGTCGAGCTGCATTGCCTCGGGATCGCCTCCGGCCGCTTTGACCGACTGCTCGGTGAGCCGGCGGCGCTGCTCGACCGGATCGACGAGCTCGGAGTAGGCGGGCGCCAGCTCGACGCCGGCAATGATCAGGTCCCACGCCTCGGTGAGCCGCGCGTCGCTGCGATGGGTGCGCGCGAGCGGGCGCACTTCAGCCGGATAGTCC
>JAFAQI010000533.1 GCA_019246495.1 Frankiales bacterium
CCGCCGGCGGTGACGTCTACTTCGATGTGCGGTCGTTTCCGTCGTACGGCGCACTCTCGGGGCAGAAGCCCGACCAGATGCTCAGCACCGAGGAGCCAGGCGCGAAGCGCGATGCGCTCGACTTCGCGCTCTGGAAAGGTGCGAAGCCCGGCGAGCCGCAGTGGGAGACACCGTGGGGGCCCGGCCGGCCCGGCTGGCATCTCGAGTGCTCGGCGATGGCGACGCGCTATCTCGGCGCGGAGTTCGACATCCACGGCGGCGGGCTCGACCTTGTCTTTCCGCATCACGAGAACGAGATCGCGCAGTCGGTCGCGGCGGGCGACGGCTTCGCGCGCGTCTGGATGCACAACGGGATGGTCAACACCGGCGGGGAGAAGATGAGCAAGTCGCTCGGCAACAGCCTCGTCGTCGCCGACGTGCTCGAACGCGCGAGGCCGCAGGCGGTGCGCTACCTGCTCGGCGCCGCGCACTACCGCTCCGACATCGACTGGAGCGAGGACGGTCTCGTCGAGGCCGACTCCGCCTACTCGCGCATCGAGAACTTCCTCGACCGCGCGGCCGAACTCGTCGCCCCGTCCCCCGATGTGTCCGACGCTGAGAGGGCCATAGCCCGTTCACCATCGGACACATTGCCGGTTGCCTTCGCCGAGGCGATGGACGACGACCTCGCGGTGCCGCGCGCGCTGGGCGTGCTGCATCAGACCGTGCGCGATGGCAACACAGCGCTCGCGGACGGAGACAAGGAAGCGGTCGCCGCGGCGTACGGCGCGGCCGTTGCGATGGTCAGCGTGCTCGGACTGTCGCCGCAGGACTTCGCCCACGGCGGCGCGGACGACGGCAAGCTGCGTACGGCGGTCGACGCGCTGGTGCCGGCGATGCTTGACGCGCGGCAGGCGGCGCGCGACCGCAAGGACTACGCCGAAGCCGACCGCATCCGCGACGCGCTAGCCGCTGCCGGCGTCGTCATCGAGGACACCGCGGGCGGCAGCCGTTGGCGGGTCGGCTGATGGCGCAGCGCAAGGGCCCGCACAAGGGCACCGGCGGTCACGGCCGGCGCAAGCTCGAGGGCAAGGGACCGACGCCGCGGGCCGAGGAGCGGCCCGGTCATCCGGCGCAGCGGCGGGCGAAATCGGCGGCGAAGGCGAAGTCGGCCGCGAAATTTGGGGCCAAGCGGCGCCGCCCCGGAGACTTGTCAGACTCTCAGCGGGCCATGGCGCCGCGACGTTCTGACAAGTCGCCGCGCGGGCGCGGCCCGGCGCCGGACGAGCTCGTCGTCGGCCGCAACGCGGTGGCGGAAGCGCTTCGCGCCGGTACGCCGTCGGTCTCCGTGCGGCTCGCCGTCGGGATCGAGCGCGACGAGCGCGTCGACGAGATTCGCAAGCTCGCCGCCGCCGCCGAGCTGCCGCTCACCGAAGTGCCGCGAGCCGACCTCGACCGGCTTGCCGGCGGTGCGCCGCACCAGGGCGTCGCGCTCGAGATCCGCCCGTTCAGCTATCACCACGCCGACGACGTGATCCGCCGGTCCGTCGAGGCGGTCGACGCGGCCCTCGTCGTCGCGCTCGACGGCGTGAGCGACCCGCACAACCTCGGCGCGATCGCCCGGTCGGCGGCCGCCTTCGGCGCGCACGGGCTGCTGCTGCCCGAGCGCCGCGCGGCGGGCGTCACGGCGGCGGCGTGGAAGGCCAGCGCGGGTGCCCTCGCCCGGCTGCCGGTCGCCCGCGTGCCCAACCTCGTTCGGGCGCTGAAGGACGCCGCGCAGGCAGGCCTGATGGTCGTCGGGCTGGACGGCCGGGGCGAGCTCGACCTCGATGACCTCGAGCTGGCCACCGGTCCGCTGCTCCTCGTCGTCGGCGCCGAAGGCAAGGGGCTGTCCCGGCTGGTCGGGGAGACCTGCGACGTGCGCGTGCGGATCCCGATCGCCGCCGCCACGGAGTCGCTCAACGCCTCGGTTGCCGCGGGAATCGCCTTGGCGGAAGTCGCCCGGAGGCGTCGTACGGCGCCCTGACCTCGCCGGCGCGCTTGGTGACCGGCCACAAGCAGGGGTGCTCCGTTCACCCGTTCGGCCTAATCGCGAGTCGCCCGGTTTCGACCGACTTGTCCAGGTCGCAGGCTCCTGCGGCATTTTCCGGCCGAGGCGTCACCCCAATGTCACTCGCTCGTTGTTGTGACGAAGCCCGATGTTCAGAAGTCGGGCCATCCGTTACATTTCGGAGCAGCTCGTGCGCCGCAATGACATCTCCACCCCCTCTCGGGCGATCGACGGAGGACCCAGACCCGTGCGTTCAGCGAGACACCGGGCGGCAGCTCGCTCTGCTCCGGCTGTGCCGCGCCCGCACGCGGAGGACGGCGACGAGGCTCTCGTCGCTGCGGCCCGGGCCGGCGATGACCGCGCTCTCGCGACGCTGTTGGACAAATATCGCGGCTTCGCCCGCGCCAAGGCGCACTCCTACTTCCTCGTCGGCGCCGACCGCGAGGACATCATCCAGGAAGGCATGATCGGCCTCTACAAGGCCGTCCGCGACTTCAACCCGGACCTGCAGACGTCGTTCCGGGCGTTCGCCGAGCTGTGCATCACCCGCCAGGTCATCACCGCGATTAAGACGGCGACCCGGCAGAAGCACGGCCCGCTCAACAACTACGTGTCGTTCTCCCGGCCGGTGCTCTCCGACGAGGAGGGCGAGCGCTGCCTCGGCGACATGCTTCCGGTCACGTCGATCTGCGACCCCGCTGACCTCGTCATCTCGGCCGAGCGGATCCGTGACCTGCAGGAGCACTTCGACACCGTGCTCTCCGACCTCGAAGCCGAGGTGCTGCGGCTCTACGTCGACGGCAAGAGCTACCAGGAGATCGCCGAGGTGCTCAAGCGGCACGTCAAGTCGATCGACAACGCGCTGCAGCGCATCAAGCGCAAGCTCGACGGCCACCTCAAGGCCAGAGAGATCGCCGACGCCGGCTAGCTCGCGTATGGCCATCTGACCGGGTTCTAGCCCGGTCAAACGGCCATAGCTGACGGGGCGGTCGGAGCCCCGTGTCCGGATTGAACGGACGACCGCTCGCTTACAAGGCGAGTGCTCTACCACTGAGCTAACGGGGCGCGCCTAGACGATAACTTCGCGCCCACTCGCTGCTGGTGAACCGGATTCGCGGCGGACACGAAGTTTGCTGTGGCATCTCCTTGCCGCGCAGGCTAGGTTGTTGCGAGGGACTTGCAACAACGGATGTTGCGCAGAAACCGGGCATAAGGGGTCTCCGTCATGGGCGTGATGGTCGAGGCGCGGCCGCGTGCCCTCAGCCTCGCCAACCGGCTGAGCCGGGACGAACGCCGCCGGCTCGGTGCGATGTTCGGGTTCATCGGCCTGCTGCACGTCATCGGGCTGACACTGCTGCTGCTTGCGGTCCACGGGCACTACCACCTGTCCGCGAAGAGCAGCTTCGGGCTGTCGACCGGCCTGCTCGCCTACACCCTCGGCATGCGACACGCGTTCGACGCCGACCACATCGCGGCCATCGACAACACCACGCGAAAGCTCATGGGCGAGGGTCGCCGGCCGATCAGCGTCGGATTCTTCTTCTCACTCGGCCACTCGTCCGTGGTGTTCCTGCTGACGATCCTGCTCGGCGTCGGCATCAAGGCGGTCGGTGTCGGGCTGTCCAACGACCGCTCCGGTCTGCACCACTACGGCGGTCTCGTCGGCACGTCGGTGTCCGGCGGCTTCCTCTACCTGATCGCGGTGCTGAACCTCCTCGTCCTCGTCGGGATCGTGCGCGTCTTCCTGGAGATGCGCCGCGGGCAGTACGACGACGACGAGCTCGAGCAGCAGCTTCAGCAACGCGGCATGATGATGCGCTTCTTCGGTCCGCTCGCGCGAAGCATCGACACCGGCTGGAAGATGTATCCGCTGGGCTTCCTGTTCGGCCTGGGCTTCGACACGGTCACCGAGATCGCGTTCCTGGTGCTCGCGGGTTCCTCGGTCGCCGCCGGTCTGCCGTTCTGGGCGTTGCTGTCGCTGCCGATCCTGTTCGCCGCCGGCATGAGCCTGCTCGACACGATCGACGGCTCGTTCATGAACTTCGCCTACGGCTGGGCGTTCTCGAAGCCGGTGCGCAAGGTCTACTACAACATCGCGATCACCGGGCTGTCGGTCGCGGTCGCGTTCTTCATCGGGACGCTCGAGCTGTGCCAGGTGCTCGCCGGCCAGCTCAACCTGCACGGCGGCTTCTGGAACTTCGCCGGCTCGTTCAACCTCAACACCGCCGGTTACTGGATCGTCGGCACGTTCGTTCTCGTCTGGGCAGCGGCCATCCTGATCTGGCGTTACGGCCGGATCGAGGCGCGCTGGGAGGCGTCCGCGGCGCGCAGCCGGATCGCCCGCGGAGAGCTTCCCGACCTGGCCGCCGCGGGCCAGGAGTAGACCGACCGACGCATCCATCGCGCCGCCTGCAACGATCGGTCCGATGAGCGGCTCTGCACGACCGCGGCTGGCGGTCGTGACGGTGGGCTACGCGGCCGCGCTCGGCGCTGCGCATCTGTGGCTGGTCGCGCAACCGGTGGCTGACCGCCGCCGGATCCTCGCGGACTCGAGCACGGACGTCTGGCATCTCGGTCGCGACCCGTGGCGGGTCCTGCCGGAATCGGCGCTGTGGGCGCAGCACTACGCCTGGTTGTGGGT
>JAFAQI010000160.1 GCA_019246495.1 Frankiales bacterium
CATCGAGGTTGCGGAGCGACTTCAACCGCGGCATCGCAGCCGCAGTCAGCTCGGCGGCCCGGACGAGCAACGACGCGAGCTGCTCCATCTCCTGCGGCAGCACATCGAGGTCATAGAGCACGATCAGGTCACCTGCGGCTTCGAAGAAGTCCATGACGTCGTCGAGCCGGCTTGCCAGCCGGTAGATGTCCTCGCGGTCAAGCGGCGTGACGAAGGTGGAGTTGACCTCGCGCAGGATGCTGTGCGTCCGATCGTCGCCGCGGTGCTCCTCGTCGCGAAGCTGCTGGTTGAGCTCTTCGCGTTGGCTACGCGAACCCGTGATGAGCGCATAGAGCGTGTTGGCGCCGGCGAGCACGTTGTTGGCGGATGCCGTGAACATTTCGTAGAACACGTTGTTCTGAGGTCGCAGCTTCAGGCGCATCGGACGGCGTCCTGTTCATTCGGCGTTAACCTTCGGGTCGGCGCAAATGCTAGGGGGCGACCCCAAACGCCACCTTCCGGCCACGCCGATCAGGAGGGCGACCCCCCAACCGAGAGCAAGCCCGCCCGCGACATCAGACAGGTAGTGCACGCCCAGCGCGACCCGCGACGCCGCAACCGCGACGGACAGCGCCCCCGCCAGCAGCAGAGCCGGTGGCCGAAGCCGGGACCGCCCATCGGTTGCGGCAAGCGCAAGACTGACCCACAACGCCGCGGCTCCCACCGAGTGGCCGGAGGGAAAAGACGACCCGGCCGCGGTGGCGAAGACGTGCGCGTGCTGCGGCCGCGCTCGATCCAGCCCGGCCTTGACGGCAAGCTCCAGCACCCAGGCCACCGCGCGAACAACGAGGAGGTACGCCGCGACCCGCCGCCGGGAGCAGGCGAAGGCGACGACACAGCCGAGCACGGTCAGCGCCGTGACCAGCCGCGGATCACCGAGCCACGTCACCAGCCGGGCCGCGCTGACCGCGCCTGACCGCCGCAGCAACCACCCGTGCACGGCGACGTCCGCGGACCGGTCCAGATGTAGGAGCGGTGACCACCGCACGGCGACAGCGACGAGAAGTGCGACGAACACCGCCCCGAGGACAGCCGACACGAGGACGGCCGACGCCAGGCCGGCTCGCCCGACGCGGCTCAGCGCGGCACTCAGCGAAGCCCCTGGCGGGTGGAAGCGTCGGTGGCGGTGCCCGAGAACCCGTCCCAGAGCAGCGCCGTCAGCTCGTCGACCACCGACTGCCGCGGCACCTCGGGATGGTCGAGCCACCAGTCGCCGGCCGCCTGCACCATGCCGGCGATCGCATGAGCCCAGACCACTGCCCGGCCGGGATCGACGGCCGCCGGCCCGGCCGCCAGCTCGGGTTCGCTGCGAATGCCTGCGGCGAGCTCCTCGCCGAACCGCCGGACGAAGCCTTCGACCTGCCCCCGGACGCCAGGCTCTTCCACCGCCGCCCGTTCGACGAGGAAGCGATAGACCTGCGGCTCCTCCTCGATGGACGCGAGATAGGCGTCGACCGTTGCCCTGGTGCGGGCGCGGAGACCGCCGCGGGTGGTCAACGCGGCGCGCAGCCGCAGCAGCAGATCGTTGATGTGCCGTTCGGCCAGCGCGCGATACAGCCCGCCCTTGTCACCGAAGTGCCGGTAGAGGATCGGCTTGGTGATGCCGGCCTCGGCAGCGATGACGTTCATCGCCGCGGCTGAGCCTTCCCGTCGTACGACGCGGTCAGCCGCCGCGAGCAGCTGCTCGCGCCGGTCGTCCACGCGCCCGGCCAGATCGGTCTCAGCCACGGCCCTACCGTAACGTCGAACTTGACATCCTGTTACCGCGGGTAACACCATGGTCGTATGGCCGACCTTGCCTTCTCCCTCGAGCTCAGCGACGACCAGAAAGAGCTGCAGAAGTGGCTCCACGAGTTCGCGGCCGAGGTGATCCGCCCCGCCGCGCACGAGTGGGACGAGCGCGAGGAGACGCCGTGGCCGATCCTCGAGGAGGCCGCGAAGGCCGGCATCTACTCCCTCGACTTCATGGCGTCGCAGTGGTTCGACGAGTCGGGCCTCGGCATGGTCATCGCGCAGGAGGAGCTGTTCTGGGGTGACGCCGGCATCGGGCTGGCGATCATGGGCACCGGTCTCGCCGCGGCGGCCATCAGCGCCAACGGGACCAACGAGCAGATCGGCGAGTTCGTGCCGCCGATGTATGGCACGCCCGGTGACATCAAGCTCGGCGCGTTCTGCTCGTCCGAGCCGGACGCTGGCAGCGACGTCGGCGCGATGAAGACCCGTGCGATCTACGACGAGGCGAAGGACGAGTGGGTCCTCAACGGCACCAAGACCTGGGCGACGAACGGCGGCATTGCCGACTGGCACGTCATCGTCGCGTCGGTCGACCCTTCCCTCGGCACCCGCGGCCAGGCGTCGTTCGTCGTACCTCCTGAGTTCAAGGGCAAGGGGCTCACGCAGG
>JAFAQI010000305.1 GCA_019246495.1 Frankiales bacterium
ACCGGCACCGGCTGCCAGGTGTCGTCGCCCCACTCGTCGTCCTCGTCCCAGTCATCGACCGTGGCGGTGGCCGGACCGGACGCGGCGGGCGCTGCCGGAGCGGCGACGGACTGGGCAGCCGGAGCAGCGGCTGGCATCCGCGGCGCCGCCATCCGGGATGCCGGCGCAGCGGACGCTGCGGGCGCGGCCGAGCGGGTGCGGCTCAGCACGGTCGCCCGGCGGGCCTGGGCGCGCAGGTGGATGCAGAACGCGATGACCACGACGTCGAACACAGCCTGCAGCGGCCAGCTCAGGACGCCGGCGATGGCGAGGACGAACGTGAGGAAGGCGACGCCGGCCATGCCGAGCAGCATCCGCCGGCGCCGGGCGACGATCGACTTCGGCGACCGGGCGGTGACCCGCTTCGCGGCGGCCGGAGCGATGGGCGCGGTCACTGGCGCACTGCGCCGAGGAGAACGGGCGGCCGCAGCCGCACCGGACACGTGCACGGTCGGCGCGGACTCACCGCGGCGCGGCATCACGACGTAGCGCTTGCCGGGGCCCGACGACGTACGACGGGACAGCGTCCGCATGGCCGTCGAAAAGCGGTCGACAGAACGACTCTCGGATGCAGCGTCGTGCCGGCGCAGCCACATCGGGACAAGGACGACGGCCCACATCACGACGATTGCTGCGTAGATGACGGCGCTCACGACCGGCCCCTCCGACGCATGACGTTCATTGCTCTGCACGCTAGCCAGCCGACGGTCGCCGAGCACGGACCTGCGCCGGTGTGTCGAGAAAGTAGCGACGGCGTCAGGTTTCGTTGCGGCGACGGATCCAGGCCGAAAGCAGGCCGCCCGGGATCTCGTCACTGGTCAGCGCGTAGCAGATGTGGTCCCGCCATTCGCCGCTGATGTGCAGGTAGCGAGGTCGCACACCTTCCTCGCGGAAGCCGAGCTTCTCGACGACCCGCCGGCTCGCGGTGTTCTCCGGGCGGATGTTCACCTCGAGCCGGTGCAGCCCGAGCTCCCAGAAGCAGTGGTCCGTCGCCAGCGCGACTGCGGTCGGCATCACGCCGCGACCGGCGACCGCGCTGTCGATCCAGTAACCAAGGTGTGCCGAGTGCAAGGACCCGAGGGTCACCCCGCCGACGTTGAGCTGGCCGACGAACTCTCCGTCGAGGCAGACCGCGAACGGGTAGCCCTGCCGATGGCGCGCCTGGCGTCGCAGCCGGCGCGTCATCCCGACGTACGTCGTCAACGACGCCGAGACCGCACTGCGCGGGTCGTACGCCGCCCCCGGCGCGCTCGCCTCCCAGGGCCGCAGCCACTCGATGTTGCGCCGCCGCACCTCGACCCATGCCGGTCCGTCGCGCAGCCGCAGCGGCCGAAGAGTGACGGGTCCGGCGTCGAGCACCGCGGGCCAGCCCCGCGTCGCGGGGACCTGCACGTCCGCGGACCGCGTCGTCACGTCAGTGGTCGCCGCCGCGCAGCTGGACGATCGCGTGACCGATCACCGGTTCGAGTACGACGACACCGTCGCGCACGCCGCTCGGCGATCCGGGAAGGTTCACCACGACGCTGCTTCCGGCGGTCCCGGCAACGGCCCGCGACAGGATCGTCGTCGGCACCTTGTCGCGGTTGAACTGCCGCAGCGCTTCCGCAAGTCCGGGCGCCTCGCGGTCGAGCACCCGCCGCGTCGCCTCGGGCGTGACATCACGCGGTGCGAAGCCGGTGCCGCCGGTTGTCACGACGAGGTCGCGGCCGGCGTCGACTCCCGCCCGCAGCGCCTGCTCCACCTCGGTGAGCTCGTCCGGCACGACGACGACATCGTCGACCGCGAAGCCGAGACCGTGCAGCAGCTCGGCCAGCAACGGCCCGGACTCGTCGTGCCGCAAGCCGCCGTGCGAACGGTCGGACACCGTGATGACCCGCGCCGTCGCGTCGCCGGGAAGGTCCGGCGCACTCACTCCCGACTCCAGTCGCCGCTGGCTCCGCCGGTCTTGGTCAGCACCCGCACCTCCGTCACCACCGCGGCCGGATCGACCGCCTTGACCATGTCGATCAAGGCAAGCGCCGCAACCGTCACCGACGTGAGCGCCTCCATCTCCACCCCCGTGCGGTCGGCTGTCCGCACCGACGCGTCGATCGTCACGCCGTCGTCCTCCACGGTCAGCAAGACGTCGACGCCATGGATCGCGATCGGATGGCACAGCGGCACGAGATCCGGCGTCCGTTTCGCTGCCATGATCCCGGCGATGCGAGCGACGGCAAGGGCGTCACCCTTCGGCAGCGAACCGTCGCGCAGCAACGCGATCACCTGCGGCTGCACCAAAACGCGGCCGCGCGCCGTCGCGGTGCGGACCGACACGTCCTTTGCGCTCACGTCGACCATGCGCGCCGCGCCGGTGTCGTCGAGGTGCGTGAACTCGCTCATGCGTGCCGACGTTCGAGCAGCATCGCGGTCACACTGACGCCTGCGTCGAGCTGCGTCGTTCCCTCCGGTACGACGACAAGCGCGTTCGCGCCGGCGAGCGATGCGATGAGATGCGAGCCACTGCCGCCGATCGGCGTCACCGAATAGGTGCCGCCTTCGACGCTCAGCTGCGCGCGCGCATAGGTGCGCCGGCCCGGTGGCGACTGCACCGGGCTCGTCAACCGCGCCCGCACGGTCGGCCGGTGGATCGGCTCGACACCGAGCATCCGCCGGATCGCCGGTCGCACGAAGACTTCGAACGACACATAGGCGCTCACCGGATTGCCCGGCAGGCCGAAGAACGGCGTACGGTCCGGGCCGATCACGCCGAACGACTGAGGCATACCGGGCTGCATCGCGATGCGGTCGAATCGCACTTCACCGAGCCGCCCGATTGCTTCCTTGACCACGTCGTACGCACCGACACTCACCCCACCGCTGGTCACGACGAGGTCCGCGCGGATCAGCTGGTCCTCCAACGTGTCGAGCAGCATGCGCGGGTCGTCCGGCACGATGCCGACCCGAAACGCGATGCCTCCCGCCTCCCGCGCCGCCGCGGTCAGCAGCGTGCTGTTGGAGTCGGGAATTCGTCCCGGTGACAAGGCGGTGCCGGGGTCGACGAGCTCGCTGCCGGTCGAGAGCACCACAACCCGCGGCCGCGGCCGCGCCGAGACCCGTTCCCGCCCGACCGCCGCGAGCAGACCGACCTGCGTCGAACCGAGATGCACACCCGCCGGCAGCACCGTGGTCCCCACCGGCGCGTCCTCGCCGGTCGGCCGGATGTGCCGGCCCGGCTCGACGGGCTGCCGGATCGCGACCTGCGCGACACCGCCGTCGGTCCACTCCAGCGGCACGACGGCGTCGGCACCCGACGGGATCGGCGCGCCGGTCATGATGCGCACGCACAACCCAGGCTGCACCGAATAGGCACCGGTCGAGCCGGCCGCGATGTCACCGACAACCGGCAGCACCACCGGTGCCGTCTCGCTCGCTGCCGCGAGGTCAGAGCTGCGTACGGCGTAGCCATCCATCGCCGAGTTGTCGAACGGCGGCAATGGAAATGTCGTCGCGATGTCCTCGGCGAGCACGCAGCCGTGCGCGTCGAGCAACGTCAGGTCGAGCGGGGACAGCGGCTCGACGACCGACAGGATCCGCTCGAGATGCGCCTCGACCGTCGTCAGGTCGGCTTCGGTGGCGGTCACGGCCGGATCGGATCCGCGGGATCACCCTGCGGCAGCCGCTCGGCGGCGAACTCCGCAAGCCACGCCCGGAACGCCGGCCCCAGGTCGGCTCGGTCGCACGCGAGCTGAACGACCGACCGCAGGTAGTCGCCCTTGTCACCGGTGTCGTAACGACGCCCGCGGAACACCACCCCGTGCACCGGTCCACCCGGCACCGACGGGTCGATCAGCCGGGCGATCGCGTCGGTCACCTGGATCTCACCGCCGCGACCAGGCGGCGTTTCCGCCAACGCGTCGAAGATCTCCGGGGCGAGCACGTAGCGACCGATCATCGCCAAGTTGCTCGGCGCCTCGTCGACTGGCGGCTTCTCCACCATGCCCGTCACCCGTACGACGTCGTCCACGTCCGTCGGCTCGACACTTGCGCAGCCATACATCGAGATCTGCTCGCGCGGCACCTCGAGCAGCGCGATGACACAACCACCGCGCTCTTCCTGCACCTCGATCATCCGCGGCAGCAATAGGTCGCGTTCGTCGATCAGGTCGTCGCCGAGCAGGACGGCGAACGGCTCGCGGCCGACATGCGGCGCGGCACACGCGACGGCGTGACCCAGTCCGCGCGGGTCCTGCTGCCGCACGAAGTGCACGGACGCAAGCCGCGTCGAGTCGCGGACGCGGTCGAGCAGCTCACGTTTGCCTTCGTCGCCTTCCAGCTTGTCCTCGAGCTCATACGCGCGGTCGAAGTGGTCCTCGATCGACGATTTGTTGCGGCCGGCGATGACCAGCACGTCGTCGAGACCGGCTCGCGATGCCTCTTCTACGACGTACTGGATCGCGGGCTTGTCGACGACCGGCAGCATCTCCTTCGGCGTCGCCTTCGTCGCGGGCAGGAAGCGGGTGCCGAGACCGGCCGCCGGGATCACGGCCTTGCGCACGCGCGAGCTCATGCCGGCAACACTAACGAGCGTCCGTCGTCGACTGGGCGTGCATCCGCCAGCGGTCGCGTCCCTCGCGTTTCGCGGCATACAGCGCCTCGTCGGCCGAGCGCACGAGTGTCGCCGGGCTGTCGCCCGCTGCGGGATAGACCGCGACTCCGATCGACACGGTGATCGAGAGGCCGAGGTCGCCGACCGTGAACGGCCGGCCGCGCACCGCGGTGCAGATTCGCTCCGCGGTGTGTCCCGCGCCTTCCGGCCCGGTCTCGGGAAGGATGACGACGAACTCCTCGCCGCCATAGCGCGCGACGATGTCGACCTCGCGCACCTCATGACGCACCCGGTTGGCGAGCTCGAGCAGCACCTCGTCACCGACCTGGTGGCCGTGCACGTCGTTGACGTTCTTGAACAGGTCGAGGTCGAGCATGAGCAGCGCGAGCTCGCGGCCGAATCGCGACGCCCGCTCCACTTCACGGGCGAGCATCTGCTGGAAGAAGCGGTAGTTGCCGAGCCCGGTCAGCCCGTCGGTGACCGACAACCGCTGCGCCTCTTGATGCAGGAACACGTTGTCGATGGCGACGGCGGCCTGCCCGGCGAACGTCCGGATCGTGTCGAGGTCACCGGCGTCGAACGGCTTCCCGTCCTCGCGGTCATACAGGTTCAGCACACCGAGCACTCCGCTGTTGGTGCGCATCGGCACGCTGATGAGCTCCGTCGCCGTCGGCTCCAACGGTGACAGCTCGAGGCCGTCCCCGACGCGACCGCGCACCGCCTCGCCCTGCGCAGCGACGCAGCCCGTGACGCCTTCGCCGACCGGGATGCGCGGCGCCGCCCTGCGCCGTTCCAACCCACGACCGGCACGC
>JAFAQI010000454.1 GCA_019246495.1 Frankiales bacterium
TCGTCGCAGATCTCCGACGGCGCCGCGGCTCTGCTGGTGGTGTCGGAGCGCGCGCTCAAGACGCACAACCTGACACCGCGGGCCCGGGTTCACCACCTGTCGGTGCGTGGCGCCGACCCGATCTACATGCTCACCGCGCCGATCCCGGCGACGGCGCACGCGCTCGACAAGACCGGGCTCTCCCTCGATGACATCGACCTCGTCGAGATCAACGAGGCCTTCGCTCCCGTCGTGCTCGCCTGGCAGCGCGAGACCGGCGCCGACCTGGCCAAGGTCAACGTCAACGGCGGCGCGATCGCGCTCGGCCACCCGCTCGGGGCGACCGGGGCCCGGCTGATGACCACGCTGCTGCACGAGCTCGAGCGCACCGGTGGGCGCTACGGGCTCCAGACGATGTGCGAGGGCGGCGGCCAGGCCAACGCGACGATCATCGAGCGCATGTAACCGCCAGGTTTCAACTTCCTTCCGAGGTGCAAGATCACGATCATCCGGTGGCTGTCCTGACCCTTCGGCCGCCCGTGGCTGCGCGACCCCCGGGGGCGGCGGAGTACCCATGACGACCATGCCCGCCAAGTGGGTCTTCCGCGAGGCCGGCAACTTCGCCGCGATGTCGCTCGACACGGTCCGGGCGGCGTTTCGACGGCCGGTGCAGTGGCGGGAGTTCGTCGAGCAGCTCTGGTTCGTCGCGAGCGTCTCCATCCTGCCGACGTGTCTCGTCGCCATCCCGTTCGGCGCGATCATCGCGTTGCAGACCGGGGCGCTCATCCGGCAGCTCGGCGCGGTCTCGCTGAACGGCGGCGCGTCCGTCGTGGCGGTCGTCCGCGAGGCGAGCCCGATCGTGACCGCGCTCATCATTGCCGGCGCCGCCGGGTCGGCGATCTGTGCGGACCTCGGCGCGCGAAAGATCCGCGACGAGATCGACGCGATGGAGACGCTCGGCATCAGCCCGCTGCACCGGCTTGTCGTTCCGCGGGTCGGCGCGGTGATGGTGGACGCGCTGCTGCTCAACGGTCTCGTGTCCGTTGTCGGTGTCGCCGGCGGCTACTTCTTCAGCGTCGTGATCGAGCACGGGACGCCGGGGCCCTACTTCGGCAGCTTCACCGAGCTGGCGCAGCTGCCGGACCTCTTGCAGGCGGAGGGCAAGGCCCTGGTGTTCGGCTTTGTCGCGGCGCTCGTCGCGTCGTACCAGGGGCTGCGCGCCAAGGGCGGTCCGAAGGGCGTGGGCGACGCGGTCAACCAGTCGGTCGTCTTCACGTTCATGCTGCTGTTCGCCATCAACTTCGTCGCGACCGCGATCTATCAGCAGGTCGTCCCGCAGAAGGCGCTGTGACGAGCGCCGACGCCTCGGCGGGCCGCGGCACCCTTGCCCGGCCGCTGCGGCCGTTCGTCCGCTTGTGGCGCGGAGCGGGTGGGGCGCTGGACGATCTCGGCCGGCAGGCCACGTTCTACGCGCGGACGCTCGGCTGGACCTACCGCGTGCTGCTCCGTTACAAGAAGGAGGTCATCCGGCTGCTGTCGGAGGTCGCCTTCGGCACCGGAGCGCTCGCCGTCATCGGCGGCACCGTCGTGATCGTCGTCTTCATGACGTTCTTCACAGGGCTCGAGGTCGGACAGCAGGGTTACAGCTCGCTGAACCAGCTCGGTGCCGCGGTCTACACCGGCTTCATCTCCGCCTACTTCAACACCCGCGAGATCGCACCGATTATCGCCGGAATCGCCTTGTCGGCGACGGTCGGCGCGGGGTTCACCGCCCAGCTCGGCGCGATGCGCGCGAGTGAGGAGATCGACGCGCTCGAGACGCTCGGCATCCCGTCGATCCCGTTCCTCGTGACGTCCCGGCTCATCGCGGGGATGCTCGCGGTGATCCCGCTCTATGTGCTCGGCCTGCTCTCGTCCTACATCTCGACGGAGCTCATCACCACCAAGCTCTACGGGCAGTCGAGCGGCACCTACCACCACTACTTCTTCCAGTTCCTGCCGAAGAGCGACATCTACATCTCGTTCGGCAAAGTGATGGCGTTCGCGCTGGTCATCATCCTGGCGCACTGCTACTACGGCTACACCTCCAGTGGCGGGCCGGCCGGGGTGGGTGTCAGCGTCGGTCGCGCGGTTCGGCTCGTCATCACGACGATCGTCGCGATGGACCTGCTGCTCGACCTGGCGCTCTACGGCACGCAGATCACCGTGCGAATAGCGGGCTGAGCCGTGCGCCATCACCCTTACAAGCTGTACGGCGCGATGATGCTCGCGGTCATCGCCGGTCTTGTCACGCTCAGCCTGCTGCTGTTCAACCGGGTGTTCACACCGGCGACGTACGTGACGGTGCACATCAAGCGGGCCGGTCTTCAGCTGCTGCCCGGTTCTGACGTCAAGGTGCGCGGCCTGATCGTGGGCAGCGTCGAGAGCATCAGCTCGACCGGCAGCGGGGCGGACATCAAGCTGCGCCTCGATCCGAAGCAGGCGGCGCGGATCCCCACCAACGTCGCCGTACGGCTGATCCCCAAGACGCTGTTCGGCGAGAAGTTCGTGTCGCTGATCCCACCGTCGCAGCCTGCGCCCACCCACCTCACCAACGGCGCAGTCATCGCGGAGGACCAGACCGCGCCCGCGCTCGAGATCGACCAGGCGCTGAACGACCTGCTGCCGCTGCTGCGCACCGTGCCGCCGGTCCAGCTCGACCAAACGCTGACCGCGCTCGCGACGGCGTTGTCAGGTCGCGGCGCGGAGCTCGGGCAGACGATCACCCAGCTCGACACTTACCTGAAGGGATTCGACCCGCAGCTGCCGCAGCTGCACCACGACATGACCGCGTTTGCCGGAGTGGCGCGGACCTACACGCAAGCCGCGGGGCCGTTGCTGCGGATGCTCGGCAACCTGACGGTGACCAGTACGACGATCGTCAACGAGAAGCGGCAGATCGAGGCGCTGCTCGGCGACGTGACCGGCGCCGCGAACGAGACGCGTGACCTGATCGCCCGAAACGCGCACAACATCGTCGCGGTCAACCGCGTAGCGCGACCGGTGCTCGGCGTGCTCGCTCGCTACGCGCCCGAGTTCCCCTGCTTCTTCAAGGGCTACGCGAAGCTTGTGCCACGCATCCATGCGGCCGTGCCGAAGACGCCCGGCCTCAACCACGCCGCTCACGTCGTCGTCGAGTTCGTTCCGTCATATCCGACCTACTCCCGGCCGATCGACCTGCCGCAGTTCGGCGACCACCGGGGGCCGCACTGCTACGGACTGCCCAACCCGCCGCTGTCGCTGCCGGTTGTTCATTACAAGGACGGCACGCAGGACGACCCGCGGTTCGCCAGCCAGGGCGCGGTCGGCGGCAAGCCGCCGCACGGCGCTCGCCAGTCGACCGGACGCGCGGGCACCCGCGCGGTGTCCAGCCCCTCGATGGGTGCCGCAGGGACGGCGCAAGAGCGGCGACTTCTCGACACACTCATGGGGCCGATGCTCGGCGTACCGAGCAACCGGGTGCCGGCGTTCGCTGACCTGTTGTGGGGTCCGCTGCTGCGCGGCTCGAGCGTCACCCTGGCGGCGCGGTCATGAGCGGTGTGAGCACGTTCGGCTCGGCCTGGCGGTTCGCGATCTTCGCGGTCGTCACGGTGCTCGCGACCGCGCTGCTCGCCGTCACGATCGTCAACATCGACACCGAACCCGCGAAGGGCTACTCCGCGATCTTCACCGACGCCGCCAACGTCACGCCCGGGGACGAGGTTCGGTACGCCGGAGTGCGCGTCGGCACCGTCACCGGAGTGTCGCTCGCGCCTGGCAACCACGCGAAGGTGAACTTCACCGTCGCGACGACCGTGCCGCTGACCACCACCTCCCGCATCGACGTGCGCTATCGCAACCTGATCGGCCAGCGCTACATCGCGGTCGTCGACGGGCCGCCGGGAGGCACCTCGCTCAAAGCGGGGACGACGGTTCCACTGGCACGGACGAAACCCGCGCTCAACCTCACGACGCTGTTCAACGGCTTCCACCCACTCCTGTCCGGACTGAGCCCGGGCGACGTCAACCAGCTGTCCTACGAGCTCGTGCAGGCCCTGCACGGCGAGGGCGGCACGGTCGACTCGCTCTTCCGCCAGGTCGGCACGCTGACCAACAGCCTCGCGAACCGCGACGCGCTGATCGGGCGGGTCATCGACAACCTCGACGCGACGCTCGGTCCCGTCGCCGACCATGACCGGCAACTGTCCGCGCTGATCGGCAACGTGCAGCAGTTCGTCAGCGGGCTGTCTCAGGACCGCGGTGCGATCAGCCGGTCCCTGGTCAGCATCGACAAGCTGACCGGCGCGACGGCGTCACTGCTGCACGACGGGCGGCCGGCTCTTGCGGCCGACATCCGGCACCTCGGGACGCTCGCGGAGAAGCTCAACGTCCCGGCCAGCCGGGCACTGATCCAGCACTTCCTGACCTATACGCCGTTCAAGCTCAAGGTTGCGACGCCGGAAGCGAGCTACGGCGCCTTCCTCAACTTCTATGTCTGCGCCGTGAACTTCATCCTCCCCGACGGCACCGAGACGCCGTTCCAGGTCAACTCGGCGAAGCGCTGTCACGTCAGCCCGACGGGGGTGCCGAAGTGAGGCGCCCGTCGATCAAGCCGTTCCGCGAGATGGACCCGGTCCCGATCGGAGTCGTCTTCCTCTGCGTCATGGCCGGGTTGCTCCTGCTGTCGTTCAACATCGACAAGCTGCCGTTCACCTCCGGCACCAGCTACAGCGCCGCGTTCGCGCGGGCCGACGGCCTGCGAAAGGGCGACCGCGTGATGATCGCGGGCATCGCCGTCGGCAAGGTGACGAGCGTCGGCCTCGAGGGCACGCACGTCCACGTCGGCTTCAGCATCACCAGCGGGTCGGTGCACCTCGGTATGCAGAGCACCGCATCGATCCAGATCGCGACGCTGCTGGGCAACAAGTACCTCGCGCTCACCCCGCGCGGGCCCGGGCAGTGGCCGCACAGCAAGGAGCTCCCGCTTTCGCACACTGCCAACGTCTTCGACGTCGAGCCGGCGTTCCAGGGCCTCGCCAAGACGACCGGCCAGATCGACACTGCCCAGCTGGCGCGGGCGCTCGACACGCTGGCCGCGACGTTCAAGGACTCGCCGCGCTCGATCCGGTCGATGCTCACCGGCCTGTCGCGGCTCTCGACCACGATCGCCTCGCGCGACGGCGAGCTCAGCCGGTTGCTCCAGCACGCGAACACGCTG
This sequence comes from Frankiales bacterium, assembly GCA_019246495.1. Lineage (GTDB taxonomy): Bacteria > Actinomycetota > Actinomycetes > JAFAQI01 > JAFAQI01 > JAFAQI01. Next base: position 5,216 of record JAFAQI010000454.1, read on the forward strand.
ACCCGGGTGCTCGCGCAGCGGCGTCAGGACTTCACGCGCATCTTCGGTGACGGCGACCAGTTGCTGCGCATGCTCCAGGCGCGCCGGGCGGTGATCGACTCGCTGCTCGTCAACACGGCTCACCTGGCCACGCAGCTGACCGGTCTCGTGCAGGACAACCAAGCGTCGCTGCGGCCCGCGCTGGCGCACCTGCACAGCGTGCTCGCGGTGCTCGACGCTCACCAGGGCGAGCTCGACCAGATCGTCAAGGAGCTCTACGTGTTCGTCCGCGGCGAGGTCGACGCGACCGGTTCCGGTCCGTGGTTCGACGGCACCGCGATCAACGCCACCAACCCGATCCACCTCGGTCCGTCCAAGCCGGCGGTGGGCCAGCAGACCCTCAACGACCTGTTGCGGGTGCCTGCCGGCGTACGGCGGGGAGGGCGGCCATGAGAGGTGTGCTCGAGTCCGCCGCGGTCAAGATCGCCGCTGCCGTCGTCGCCGTGGCCGCGCTGATCTTCATCTGCATCCAGCTGTTCACCCCGGCACCGCAGAAGACCGCCATCACCTACCTCCCGGTCGCGATCCACCTCTATCCCGGGTCGGAGGTCGACGTCCTCGGCGTCAAGATCGGCACGGTCAGCTCGGTGACGCCGCAGGGCGACCGGGTCAAGGTGGTGCTGCACTACGACGCCCACCGGCGCATCCCCGCCGGAGCGCGGGTTGTCGTCGACGAGCCGACGCTTGTCGCCGACCGGGTCATCGAGCTCACCCCGCCGTACGGCGGTGGGCCGGTGCTGGCCGACCACGCGGTGATCCCGATGCAGCGGACCCAGGTGCCGGTCGAGCTCGACGAGCTCACCCACAACCTCGTGACACTGTCGCAGGCGCTCGGGCCGAACGGCGCCAACCGCACCGGTGCACTGGCCCGAGCACTGAAGGTCGGTGCGGCCAACCTCGGTGGTGAGGGCGCGCGGGCACACACGACGATTGTGCGACTCGGCCAGCTGATGGGAACGCTCGGCGACAACCGGGACGCGCTGTTCTCGACCGTCCGGCAGCTGCAGTCGTTCACCACGGAACTTGCGCAGCACGACAGCGAGACGCGCTCGTTCACCGCCGACCTCGCCACCGTCTCGCAGCAGCTCGCCGACGAGAGCTCGTCGTTCTCGACCGCGCTCGCCAACCTCGGTCAGGCGCTCGGCCAGGTCACGACATTCATCCGGAACAACCGGCAGGAGCTTGCCGCCGACGTCTCCGGCCTGTCGAAGGTGACGAACATCCTCGCCCGGGAACGCGTGCTGCTCGCGCACATCGTGGACATGGGCGCGGTCGGCATCAGCAACTACCCGCACATGTACACGCCGTCCGCCCGCACCTACAACGCGCGCTTCGACAACGTCGCCACAGACAACCCGACGCTGTTCTTCTGCCAGCTCTTCCAGTCGATCGGTGGCGGCGGCTGCCCGGTGAAGGGCAACCCACTCCAGAAGCTCGGCATCATCAAGGGGCACCACCGATGAAGCGCGTCGTGTCCCTGATCGCCCTGCTCCTGGCCGCAGGGCTCACTGCGGGCTGCGGCTTCAAGGGCGTCTACTCGCTGCCGCTGCCGGGCGCGGCCGGCACCGGCCCGCACACCTACTCCGTCAAGGTGCAGCTCGCCGACGTCCTCGACCTGGTGCCCTACTCGGCCGTCAAGGTCAACGGGGCGACGGTCGGTCACGTGTCCTCGATCGCCGTGCAGGGCCACCATGCACTCGTCACCTGCCGGCTGCCCAACTCGGTGCACCTGCCTGCCAACACCATCGCCCGGGTCGAGCAGACCAGCGTCCTCGGCGAGAAGTTCGTCGAGCTCGAGCCACCGGCGACCGGTGCGACGGGGCGGCTCGCCAATGGGGCGACCGTGCCGTTGGCGCGTACGGCGACCGACGCCACGGTCGAGGAAGTCCTCGGCGCCTTGGCGATGTTGCTGAACGACGGCGGAGTCGGCCAGCTGCACACCATCACGCACGAGCTCGCGACCGCTCTGTCCGGCCGCACCGGCGCGGCGCGCGACCTCCTCAGCAACCTTCGCGTGTTCGTCGCCGGTCTCAATGCGCAGCGCGGCGCGATCATCCGCGCGCTGCAGGGCCTCGACACGTTGACCCGGACCGTGCGGCAGCAGGAGTCGACCCTCGTCACGGCGATCGACACCGTGCCCGGCGCGGTGCGAATCCTCGTCGCGGACCGGCGACAGCTCACTCACATGCTCGTCGCCGTACAGCACCTCGGTGACGTCGCGACCCGCGTCGTCAACGCGTCGCACGCCGACCTCGTCAGCAACCTCCGCAAGCTCCAGCCGACGCTGGGCAAGCTGGCGGACGTCGGCACGATCATTCCGCAGACGCTCGGCGTGGTCGCGACCTATCCGACGGCGGACACCGTCGAGCAGGAGTACTTCGGCGACTACGGCAACCTCTCGCTGACCCTCGACGTGTCGACGGCATCGCTGTTGCAGACGTTCGGTCCGAAAACGGTTGCCGGTACGGCGACAGGCAAGGCGACCCGGCGGTCGGCCGGGTCCGCCGGTCGACAGCATCGGAGCGCCCAACGGAAGCTCCGCAAGCTGCTCAAGCGGTTGCCCGGCGGCCCGCTCGGCCACCTGCTGCTGGACGGCCTGTCATGATCCGCCGCAGCGTCTGGGTCAAGACCGGTGTGTTCGTCGTCATCGCCGTGTTGGGGATCGCCTACGTCGGCGTGCGCTACATCGGGCTCGGCCAGTCGCTGTTCGGCAACGGCTACACGGCGTACGTCGACCTCCCGGACTCCGGCGGGCTGTTCACGTCGGCGAGCGTCACCTATCGCGGCATCGAGGTCGGCCGGGTCGGAGCGATCACGTTGCGCCCCAATGGCATCCGGGTCGCGCTCGACATCACGTCCGGCCGGAAGATCCCGGCGAACACCAACGCCGTCGTCGGCAACGGCTCGCCGATCGGTGAACAGTTCATCGACCTGCGACCGCGTGACGACAAGGGTCCCTACCTGCGCAACGGCAGCGTCATCCCGCTGGGCCGCACCTCGTTGCCGGTGTCCACGTCCGACCTGCTGGTGAACCTCGATCGGCTGGTCAACTCCGTGCCGGAGAAGGACCTGCACACCGTCGTCACCGAGCTCGGCGCGGCGTTCGCCGACACCGGCCCGTCACTCCAGCGACTGCTCGACTCGACGCACGCGCTCGTGCAGGCGGCGCAGCAGAACCTGCCCGCGACCACCCGGCTTCTCCACGACGGCGGCACGGTCCTCGACACGCAGAACCAGCTTTCGTCGAGCATCGTGACGTTCTCCCGCAACCTCGCGACGTTCACCGACGCGGTCCGAGCGAGTGACCATGACCTGCGCGCCGTGATCGACAACGCCGCGCCTGCCGCCGTACAGCTCACCCAGCTCGACCGCGGCGTCGACGCCACCCTGCCGAT
>JAFAQI010000460.1 GCA_019246495.1 Frankiales bacterium
CGCGGTCAGCTGGTCCAGCTTCTCTTCGAGCGGCTGTCCGGGCACCTCGATCAGCCCGTCGGTGAACAGCACCAATGTCGACCCCGGGGTCAGGATCCGCGCCACCTGCTGATGCTCGACGTCGATCGGTGCGCCGATGAGGACGGAGTCTCCGCCGGCGAGCTGCTCGACCGACCCGTCGGGCGACCGCAACAGCGGCGCGAGGTGCCCGGCGTTGGAGAACGTGAAGCGTCGGCTGCCGTCTTCGGCCGGCGGATCCAGTACGCCGTAGACCACCGTGACGAGCTGCGTCAGGTTCAGCGTCTCGACCAGGTGGTCAAGGCGGTTGAGCACCGGCGCCGGCTGGTCCCCGTCGATCGCAAAAGCGCGCAATGCGGCGCGCACCTGAGCCATGGCACTCGCGGCCGCGAGATCGTGGCCGATGACGTCGCCGACCGCGACGCCGACCCGGCCGCCGCCGACAGGGAAGACGTCGAACCAGTCGCCGCCGACCTCCTGCCCCACGCCGCCGGCGAGGTAGCGGGCGGCGAACTCCAGCCCGGCGATCTCCGGCAACTGTGGAAGCAGGCTGCGCTGAAGCGTCTCCGCGACCTCGTGCTCCTTGGCATAGAGCGCGAGGGCGTCGTCCCGGCGGCGGGCGACCGTCTCGATCACCGACGCGATGAGGACGGACCCGGCGAGACCGGCCAGCAGCGCGATCCACCACAGGTTGGCCGCCGCGCTGCCAACCAGCGGCCGCTTGGCCTTGATCGACACCAGCCAATGGCTTCCGCCGGCCACCAGCGGGTCGTTCTGCACGTCGCCGTGCAGCGGGAGCTTTGCCGTCGTGCTGGCGAGCACCATTCGCGGGTCAGGTCGCGATGACCCATAGATGACCAGATCGAGTTCCGCGAACGGCGCGGACGAGGCCGCCCGGGGTGCCTTCAGCGGACCGAGCGGGGTCTGGCGATAGAGCACTGTGCCTGCCGGGGCGGCCGGCGGACCGAGGACGAAGCCCAGGATCCGGTGCGGACCGATCAGCGGCGTCGCGAGCATCTCCGGGGTGTGCAACGCGGCGGCCATCGTCGTAGCCCGGGCGTCCGTGATGACCTGACCGGTGGACAGTCCGTCACCGGTCGCCGCGAGGACCACGAAGCCGGTGCCCGACGGTGCCGGGCGTAGCCACGCGAACGTCAGCGGGGTGGGCGACGGCGCGGCCGCAGCGGCGCCGGCTGCCGCCAAGTAGGACGGCTTCGAGAAGTGCGACGCCCGCAGGACCTCGCCTTGTGACGCGAGCCCGCTGGAGATCGTGGAGATGGTGCTGGTGAGCACCAGGTTGAGCTCGCTGCCGCGCTCCTTCAGCAGCCGGCGTTCTTGGTCGTGGACGACGGAGTAGGCCCCCCACGTGGCTGCGGCGGTGGCGATGAGCGCGATGAGCAGCGCGACGGCCGACGCTAGTCGCAGCGGCCGCGGACGCCCACCCTCATCCACGGCGACCATGATCGCCATCATGTCGCCTTACGACAACTCGGGCAGCCGAAACGGAAATCTGGGCGATAACTTCGCACCCCGTCAGCCTGCCGAACCCGGGTCATATGACTCCAGAAGCCGCAGCCAGACCTCGCTGACGGTCGGAAACGACGGCACCGCGTGCCAGAGAGTCTTCAGCGGTACGCCGCCGGCGATCGCCACGGTGGCGGAGTGCAGCAGCTCGGCGATCTGCGGGCCGGTGAAGGTGGCGCCGACGATGACATCGCGGTCCGCATCCACGACGAGCATCGACGTCCCCGTGATGCCGCGGCCCTGCGTGTAGGCGCCGGCCACGTCGCCGGTCCCGACCGAGACGGTCCGGATGTTGCCGAAGCGGGCGCGGGCCTGCTCCTCGGTCAAGCCGACCGCGCAGACCTGCGGGTCGGTGAATGTGACCCGGGGCACGACGTCGCGGCTCGCCCGGTCGGCGATGTCCACGCCGGCGATGACGTCGCCGGCAATGCGGGCCTGGTATTTGCCCATGTGCGTGAGCAGTGCCCGGCCGTTCGCGTCACCGACGGAGAACAGCCACCCGCCCGGCACTCCTGTCGCGCGCAGTTGATCGTCGACCTCGACGGCGCGGCCGGGTTCGAGGCCAACCGTCTCCAGGCCGATGTCGGCGGTGTGCGGCCGGCGACCGACCGCGACCAGCAGCTCGTCGGCCGCGACCTCCGTCCCGTCCGACAGCAGTCCGATGACGGGCTCGCCGGCGCCCGCGCGGCGTACCTCGCTGAGCGAGGTGGACGTGCGCACGTCGATGCCCTCGGCTTCGAAGGCCGCGGCGACCTCGAGTCCGGCGAACGGCTCTTCCCGCGCGAGCAGCCGTGGGCCGCCTTCGATCACGGTGACGCTTTCGCTGCCGAGCCGGCGGAAGGCCTGTGCGAGCTCGGCACCGACCGCTCCGCCTCCCAGGA
>JAFAQI010000026.1 GCA_019246495.1 Frankiales bacterium
AGACCGCAAACGCGGCTCCGGACACCACGAGTGCGGTCGACGTGTTGCGTTCGCGCAACGACTCCAGCAACAGCCCGCGGAAGAGCACCTCCTCGACCAGCGGCGCACACACGCAGGTCAAGGCGACGGTCACGATGATGTGCGGGAGGTCGCCTTCGCTCATCAGGACGACGATGCGGGGATCAGGAGCGAGGTGGCCGCTGGCGGCACTCACGATGCCGAGCAGCGCGGCCGACAGACCACCTCCGACAACGACACCGAACGCGATCGCTCCGGCAGTGCTGCCGCCACTCCGCCACCGCAGCCGGAGCCCGGGCGCGAGCTGGGTGACGACGAGTGCACCGACGAGCGCGTAGACCGTGAGGGTGATGACGAGGGCGTAGCGGATGTAGGTCTCGGGCTCGATCGACTCGTCCCGCCCGAGCTTCCACGACAGGCCCATGCCGACCGCACCGATGCCGATGGCGATCGCCGTGAGAGCCACCGCCCGAGGGCCGTGCATCCGCCCGGTGTCGTCGCGACGGACCGGCGGAGGTGCGACGGGCGGCATTGGTCGGTCGCTGGTCGTCGGCCAGGGCGACACGGGAGCGCTCGGGGGTGTCGGCGCCGGGACGTACGGCGTGGGAGGTGCGGCGTAGGGAGAGGCCGGAGGTGCGACCGGCGCGGGTGAGGACGGCGGCGCGGTCGGAGCCGGCGCGACGGCGATACCGAAGCGGTTCACCGTGGCGGTCTGGGACGCCGCGGAGCCGGCGTAACCACCGCCGAACGACGCGTAGCACTGACCGCACCACCGGGCCTCCGGCGGCGCGGTGGCGCCACAGGCCGGGCAGCTGCGCACCCCGATCTATCGACCCGATTCGCCCGGACCTTGACGCCCGCTGCGCGGGCCGCACCGGCGCCGGATCGGCAACGTCAGGTCATTGGCGGTGGAGGTGGGATTTGAACCCACGGAGGAGTTGCCCCCTCACACGCTTTCGAGGCGTGCTCCTTTGGCCGCTCGGACACTCCACCGTGATCCAGCCTAGCGGAGCGGAGTGTCCCGCCGCCGCCCGGAAAACCACTCGGCCAGCAGCGCTTCGCACTCCTGCTCCAGCACTCCGCCGACCACTTCCGGGCGGTGGTTCAGCCGCCGGTCGCGGACGACGTCCCAGAGCGAACCGACCGCGCCGGCCTTCGGGTCGACGGCACCGAAGACCACCCGGCTGACGCGGGCCAGCACCGATGCACCGGCGCACATCGTGCACGGCTCGAGCGTCACGACCAGTGAGCAGTCCTCCAGTCGCCACGACCCGCGATGTTGCGATGCCCGGCGCAAGGCGAGCACCTCGGCATGCGCGGTGGGGTCGTACGACGACTCGCGTTCGTTGTGTCCGCGGCCGATCACCTCGCCGGTCGCATCGACGACGACCGCGCCGACCGGGACGTCACCGGCAGCAGCGGCCGCCGCAGCCTCGTCCAACGCGAGCCGCATCAGCTCCGCATCAGCCGGGACGGTCACGCCAGGCGCAGCTCGTCGATCGCCTCGAGACAGCCGGCGCTCTCACACAACGCGCTGATGATGTCCGCAGGCAGCTGTCCCTCCTCGGCACACAAGGCGAGCAGTCGCGCAGCTGGCGTACCGAGATCGGCGAGAACGTCGGCGTCGCCGACGGGGTCGCCGGCGACCCGGCTGCCCTCCTCGTCGTCTTCAGTGTCGTCGCCGTCTTCCTCGTCATGGTCATCACCGGCGGCATCGTCGGTCGCCGCGACGGCAGCGGCTTCACCGAGCAACGCGCCGAGCTCGCTCGTCTCCATCGCCCGGCCGTCGGAGAGAAACACCCGCGGATCGTTGTCCTCGTTCACGCGCACGATCGCGAACCACTCGTCGTCCTCCTCGACGAACAGCAGCAACGTGTCCGCATCGTCGGACACCGAACGCAACTCCTCGACGACGCCGTCGAGATCCTCGACGCCTTTGAGATCGAGCTCCTCACCGCTCCAGCCGGAGGAGTGGCGGGCGAGTGCGGCAGCGAAGTAGCCCACGGTCGTCCTCCCAGTCAGTGCGCGGTGAACTCGAGCGCGCGGTCATAGGCATCGGCGAAACCGAGCCGGTCGGCAACGGTCGACAGCTGCTCGTCGGCGTAGGCGTCGAGATCAGCGAGCACGGCACCGAGCTCCATCTCGTCCAGCCCCAGGTCGGAGAAGATCGAGAGGTCCCCCGCGGGCCACACGTCGTCGAGGTCCCCGTCACCCGGGGTGTCGATGCCGAGCCGGCCGACGACCTGCCGGGCGAGGTCCCATGCGACGGCCGCGGTCACGTCCGACAGAAGCAGCCGCACCTCCTCGCCGCGGACCCGCACGGCGACGAAGAACTCGTCGGCCACGTTGACGAGTCCGATCGCACCGTTCTCAGCCGGCTGTTGCCGGAGTACGCCGACGAGCCCGTCGAGGTCGTCGCTCACGGATTCGGGCATCACGCCGGACTGCCATCTGCCGTCTTCGCGGAACACGACGACGGCAAGGCTGTCCGCGGTGTCGCGCCCCATTGCCGCTCCCCTCCCGGTCGGCGCCGATCGTGGCAGATGATGCCGCCCGGAGGACAGTCGCATGACCGAATTGCCGTCATCGCCTGCCCGACCCGGTGCCGGCCTGCACTGCGTCCTCCACCTCGGCCGGGGCGTCCGGCGCCGGCGTCGGTGACAGCGGCGAACCGGATTCGCCCTGGAGTGACAGAGCCGCGCCCACTCCGGCGACGAGTCCTTTCGCGGCCGCGACCTGCACGAGCTGAAGGCCTGGCGTGAGGTCTCCCGCCGCGAACACACCCGGCACGGACGTCTGGCCCTTGTCATCGACGACGACGTGACCGTCCTCGATCTCGCAGCCGAGGCTCCGCGCCAAGTCGGTCCGGGGTTCGTGGTCGACGGAGAAGAAGAG
>JAFAQI010000158.1 GCA_019246495.1 Frankiales bacterium
GCAAGTCGACGTTGTTGCGTTGTGTCGCCGGGCTTGCGGATGCGACTGGCACTGTCACCGTCGATGGGGCGGAGCTTGCCGCGCTGCCGGCCCATCGCCGACCGGTCGGCTGGGTGCCGCAGGACGGTGCGCTCTTTCCGCATCTCAGCGCGTTGGACAACGTCGCCTACTCGCTGGGCGGACGTCGCGGGAGGTCAGCCGCGGCGCGATGGCTCGAGCTCGTCGGTGTCGCCGACCTCGCTCGACGGCGACCGGGCGGGCTGTCGGGCGGTCAGGCGCAGAAGGTCGCGTTGGCGCGGGCACTTGCCCGCCGACCGCGGCTGCTGCTGCTCGACGAGCCGATGGCCGCGCTCGACACGACAGCGCGCGCCGATGCGAGGCGCACGTTGCGGCGACACCTGGACGAGTTCGACGGCGTGACTCTGCTCGTGACCCACGATCCGGTCGACGTGGCGACGCTGGCATCGCGGACGCTGGCTCTGGAGGATGGACGTGTCGTGCAAGACGCGCGGCCGGCAGAGGTCGCCCGGGCGCCGCGCACGCCATGGCTGGCCGGATGGATCGGCGTCAACGCATTGCGCGGCGTCCAGCACGGCCGCTCCCTCGACCTGGACGACGGAGGCCGGCTCGCGGCTGCCGAGGCAAGCGACAGCGATCGCGACGTGCTGGCCGTCGTGCCCGCGCACGCGGTGAGCCTGCATCGTCTCCGTCCCTCCGGCAGTGCGCGCAACGCGTGGCCGGTCGTCGTACAGGAGCTCGTCGCCGCCGGTGCCCGCGTCCGGGTGCACTGCACCGGCCCGCCGGACGTCGTCGCCGAGGTCACCGCCGAGGCGGTCGCCGATCTCGAGCTGCGCGAGGGTGCCGACGCATGGGCGGCGGTCAAGGCGACGGAGATCACCGTCGTGCCGCTGTGACATGGCTGCCCGCGGGCGACGTCGCTACGATGCGCGACATGTCCGACGCCACGGTTCCGGGTGAGCTGCAGGTCGGCGGCGAACGACCGGACCGCAACCTCGCCCTGGAGCTGGTCCGGGTCACCGAGGCCGCGGCGATGGCGGCCGGCCGATGGGTGGGCCGCGGGGACAAGAACGGCGCCGACGCCGCTGCGGTCAACGCGATGCGCCAGCTCGTGTCGACCGTGTCGATGAAGGGCGTCGTCGTCATCGGCGAGGGCGAGAAGGACGAAGCCCCGATGCTCTTCAACGGCGAAGAGGTGGGTGACGGCGACGGGCCGGACTGCGACGTCGCGGTCGACCCGGTCGACGGTACGACGCTCACCGCCAAGGGCATGAACAACGCGATCTCGGTGATGGCTGTCGCCGACCGAGGGTCGATGTATGACCCGTCGGCGGTGTTCTACATGGACAAGCTCGTCACCGGCCCGGACGCCGCCGACTACGTCGACATCGAGGCGCCCGTCGACCACAACATCAACGCGGTCGCCAAGGCCAAGCACTGCTCGGCCGAAGACGTCACGGTCGTCGTGCTCGACCGTCCCCGTCACGAGGAGCTGGTGCAGCAGATCCGCGACGCCGGCGCGCGCATCAAGTTCATCACCGACGGCGACGTCGCAGGCGCCATCATGGCCGCGCGCGACGGCACCGGCATTGATCTGCTGCTTGGCATCGGGGGGACACCCGAAGGAATCATCGCCGCCTGCGCGGTGAAGTGCCTCGGCGGCGTTATCCAGGGCAAGCTCTGGCCGAAGGACGACGAGGAACGGCAGCGCGCGATCGACGCCGGCCATGACCTCAGCCGGGTGCTGAGCAACGACGAGCTCGTCCGCAGTGACAACGTGTTCTTCGTCGCCACCGGCGTCACGGACGGCGAGCTGCTCGACGGCGTGCGCTACAAGGCTGGCGGCGCGACGACGCACTCACTCGTGATGCGGTCGAAGTCGGGCACCATCCGCAACATCTACAGCGACCACCGGCTCACGAAGCTGCGCGCCTATTCCGCGATCGACTTCGAGAAGCACGGCTGACGGAGCCGGCGTGACCGAGGTCGTGCTGCCCGACACCCATCGAGTGCGCGCACGCAACCTCGCGCCCGACTCCGACAACAAGATCCACGACGACGACGTCGCTCAGCAGTTCGGGTTCAGCGGCGCGCTCGTGCCCGGCGTGGACGTCTTCGCCTATGCGACGCATCCGTTCGTCGCCGCCTGGGGCGCCGACTTCCTGAGTGGCGGCGGGCTGTCGATCCGCTTCCGCCGCCCGGTCTACGACGGCGACGACATCTCGGTCGACGCCGAGCCGGCAAGCGGCGACGACTTCGCACTGACCGTCCGCGGGCCGGACGGCGAGGCCCGGGCCGTGGGTTCGGCCGGGCGACGCGGTGCCGCCTCACCGGACCTGTCCCGCTTCGCCGTGACGCCGCCGCGCCCCGATCTGCTCCCGACCGGGCCGGGCGCGTTGCCGCTCGGCCCGCTCGGGTCGGTCGACGAGCCGGTGGACATCGACCGGCACACGGCGTACCTCGACGGCATCGACGACCACCTCGGCGTCTACCGGGCCGACGGCTGCGTGCATCCCGGTGCGCTGCTGCGGATCGTCAACGAGCTGCTGATGCGCAACGTCGCGCTCGGTCCGTGGATCCACACCGCGAGCGACTGCACGTTCCTCGCGACCGCGCAGGTTCCGGGCGTGCTGCACGCCGACGGCCTCGTGACGGACGTGTTCGGCCGCAACGGTCATGCCTACGTTCGTTACGACGCACTCGTGCGCTGCGATGACAAGCCGGTCATGTTCGTCGACCACACCGCGATCTACCGGTTGGGTGGACCGGACCCGGCGTAGGGTCCGGCCACCAGCGAGCTCATAGCCGGCGGGGTGCCGGGGGGCTGCACCGGACATAGGCTGGACGCGTGCCGGAGTTCGCGTTCACGGAGCTGCTGCCGCTCGGCGACGACGCAACTCCGTACCGCCTGCTGACGACCGACGGGGTCCGGGTCGTCGAGGCTGCGGGACGCCGGTTCCTCGAGGTCGACCCGGAAGCGCTTCGGCTGCTCACCGAGACCGCGATGCACGACATCGCGCACTTGCTGCGGCCGGGCCACCTGCAACAGCTCCGCCGGATCCTGGACGACCCTGACGCCTCCCCCAACGACCGGTTCGTGGCGCTCGACCTGCTGAAGAACGCCAACATCGCCGCCGGCGGCGTGCTGCCGATGTGCCAGGACACGGGCACCGCGATCGTCGCGGGCAAACGTGGCCGGCACGTGCTCACCGACGGTCGCGACGAGGAGCACATCAGCCGCGGCATCTATGACGCCTACACGACACTCAACCTTCGCTACTCGCAACTCGCACCGCTGACCATGTGGGACGAGAAGAACACCGGATCCAACCTCCCGGCGCAGATCGAGCTCTACGCGACCGACCCGCACGGCCACTCGGATGTCTATGAGTTGCTGTTCATGGCGAAGGGCGGCGGATCGGCCAACAAGTCGTTCCTGTTCCAGGAGACCAAGGCGATCCTCAACGAGAAGCGGCTGATGTCGTTTCTCGACGAGAAGCTTCGGGCGCTCGGCACGGCCGCGTGTCCGCCGTACCACCTGGCGATCGTCATCGGCGGCACCAGCGCAGAGTTCGCACTCAAGACCGCGAAGTATGCGAGTGCCCGTTACCTCGACACGCTTCCCGCCGCGGGCGACATCACCGGTCACGGCTTCCGCGACCTGGAGATGGAGAAGCGGGTCCTCGAGCTGACGCAGTCGTTCGGCATCGGCGCGCAGTTCGGCGGTAAGTACTTCTGCCACGACGTCCGCGTGATCCGGCTGCCACGGCACGGCGCGTCTTGCCCGGTCGCAATCGCCGTGTCGTGCAGCGCCGACCGCCAAGCGCTCGGCCGCATCACCGCCGACGGCGTCTTTCTCGAAGCACTGGAAACAGAGCCGGCGCACTACCTGCCGGACGTCACCGATGAGCACCTCGGCGACGACACTGCTGGCACGGTCATCCGGATCGACCTCACCCGACCCATGGACGAGATCCGCGCCGAGCTGGCGAGGCATCCGGTCAAGACGCGACTGTCGCTCACCGGCCCGATGGTCGTCGCGCGCGACATCGCGCACGCCAAGATCAAGGAACGGCTCGACGCCGGCGAGGCGATGCCGTCCTACCTGCGCGACCACGCCGTCTACTACGCCGGGCCGGCGAAGACACCCGCCGGTTATGCAAGCGGGTCCTTCGGACCGACCACCGCGGGACGGATGGACTCTTACGTCGAGCAGTTCCAGGCAGCCGGCGGCTCACTCGTGATGGTCGCGAAAGGCAACCGGTCGGCCGCGGTGACCAACGCCTGCCGTGACCACGGCGGCTTCTACCTCGGGTCCATCGGCGGCCCGGCCGCCCGGCTCGCCCAGGACTGCATCCGCAAGGTCGACGTTCTCGAATACGAGGAGCTGGGCATGGAGGCGGTCTGGCGCATCGAGGTCGAGGACTTTCCCGCGTTCATCGTCGTCGACGACAAGGGCAACGACTTCTTCGCGGAGACGCTGCGGCCGGTCGCCACCGCGATCCCCGTGGGACCACCGGCATGACCGAGCAGGCCTGGCGAGTCGAGCACGACTCGATGGGCGAGGTGCGGGTGCCCGCCGACGCGCTGTGGCGCGCGCAGACCCAGCGCGCAGTCGAGAACTTTCCGCTGTCCGGTACGACGATCGACGCGGCGTTGATCTCCGCACTCGGGGCGATCAAGGCGGCTGCCGCCGAGGTCAACGCCGGTCTCGGCGTGCTCGACCGGGATGTCGCGGAAGCCGTCCAGCAAGCCGCGCTCGAAGTCGCGCGGGGCAAGCATGACGACCAGTTCCCCATCGACGTCTTCCAGACCGGCTCCGGAACGTCGAGCAACATGAACGCCAACGAGGTCATCGCGACGCTCGCGCAACGAACGCTCGGTCGCGACGTCCACCCCAATGACCACGTCAACGCATCGCAGTCGAGCAACGACGTGTTTCCCAGCGCGATCCACCTTGCGGCGACGCGGTCAATCGTCGACGACCTCGTCCCCGCTCTCGCCCATCTGGAAGCCGCACTGCAGCGCAAGGCCGATGAGTTCGCCGACGTAGTGAAGAGCGGCCGCACCCATCTGATGGATGCGACGCCCGTGACTCTCGGTCAGGAGCTCGGCGGTTACGCCGCACAGGTCCGCTACGGCGTCGAGCGGCTGCAGTCGGCGCTTCCGCGCATCGGCGAGCTGCCACTGGGCGGCACCGCGGTCGGCACCGGCATCAACGCCCCCGAAGGCTTCGCCGCCGGCGTCGTCACGTCGCTCGCCGACACGACGGGGCTGCCGTTGTCGGAGGCGCGCAACCACTTCGAGGCGCAGGGCGCACGCGATGCGCTCGTCGAGGCGAGCGGGCACCTGCGCACGATCGCGGTCGGGCTCTACAAGATCGCGAACGATCTGCGCTGGATGTCGAGCGGGCCGCGGGCCGGGCTCGGCGAGATCCACCTGCCCGACCTGCAGCCCGGGTCGTCGATCATGCCCGGCAAGGTCAATCCCGTTGTGCCCGAGGCGTTGTGCCAGATCGTCGCGCAAGTGATCGGCAACGACGCGGCCGTCGCCTTCGGCGGAAGTGCCGGCAACCTCGAGCTCAACGTCATGTTGCCGGTCATCGCGCGCAACCTGCTCGACTCGATCCGGCTGCTCGCCAACGTGGCCCGCTTGCTGGCCGACCGATGCATCGACGGGATCACCGCCGATGTGGAGCGCTGCCGCAGCTACGCCGAGTCGTCACCGTCGATCGTCACGCCGCTCAATCGCTACATCGGCTACGAAAACGCGGCCAAGGCAGCCAAGAAAGCGGTCGCCGAGGGCATCACGATTCGCCAGGCGGTCATCGATCTCGGGTTCGTCGACGGCACGCGACTCACCGAGGCACAGCTCGACGCCGCCCTCGACGTACTCGGCATGGCGTATCCGCACGGACGGCCGGACGCCTGAGGCTGCCGCTTAGTAGTAGCCGTAGCTGGACGAGTGCTGCAGCGCGGCGCACGGCGACCCGTAGACCGACCTGATGTAGCCGAGCCCCCAACGGATCTGCGTCACCGGGTTGGTGCGCCAGTCCGCGCCGGCGCTGGCCATCTTGCTGCCGGGCAGGGCCTGCGGGATGCCGTAGGCACCCGAACCGCCGTTGCTCGCGTAGGTCTCCCAGTTGCTCTCGCGCATCCAGAGCGTGTCGAGGCAGGACCACTCGCCCTCGCCCCAACCCTCACGTGGCAGCATCGCGTGAGCGATCGTCTGCGACGAGCCGGTCAGCGCGACCCGAGCGTGGGAGCGGCTCGTCGCAGACGATCGCTCACGCGA
>JAFAQI010000097.1 GCA_019246495.1 Frankiales bacterium
GTCCGGACTATGCGCCCGGCATCGTCATGGGCTTCATCCACCACACCGACAACGCGAACGGTTACAGCCGCGCCGCGGTGCCCGGCATCATCCGCTCGATCTACGCCTACCACGTGAACTCCAACGGCTGGTGCGACGTCGGTTACATCTTCCTCGTCGACCGGTTCGGCCGGATCTGGGAAGGCCGGTACGGCGGGATCACCAAAGCGGTCGTCGGCGCGCACACCGGAGGCTTCAACACCGACAGCTTCGGTGTATCGCTCATCGGCACGTTCACGTCGCACGCGCCGAGCTCCGCGATGTTGCGTGCCGTCGACAAGCTGTTCGCCTGGAAGCTCGGTACGGCGTACCGCGATCCGCGCGGCAAGAGCCAGCTCACCGCCGGCTCGTTCAGCGGCTCGCGCTTCGCCGCCGGCCGGACCGTCACCTTCGACACGGTCTCGGGACATCGCGACGCCGACTTCACCGACTGCCCGGGCGGCGCCGCCTACCGCGATCTGCCGTCGATCCGCAACGCGATCGCGGCGCGCATGGGCGCGGGCTTCGTCAGCCCCGCCCTGTCGACTGCGTCGGTGATGATGGCGGGTCCGCCGGTGACCGTCTCCGCGCACGTCGTCGGCACGCAGACCTGGACGCTGACCGTCCGCGACTCGCACGGCACGGTCGTCGCAAGCGTGCCGGGCACTGCAAAGCGCAGCAGTCCGGTCGCCGCGTCGTGGGACCTCACCGACAACGGCGTGCCGGTGCCGCCCGGCAGCTACGCGCTCGAGTTGACCGGCGCCGACGCTGCGGGGGACAGCGCCGTTCCCTGGCAGGCATCTCTCGATGTCACCCCGCCCGTGGCTTTGACGGCGCCGAGCCAGGTCGCGCTGGGCCAGCCCGTGTCGGTGCGCGGACGCGGGGTGCCGGGGCATCACGTCACTGTCGATGTCACCGGGCCCGGGGGTTCGGTGCGCGGCACGTTCCCGGTCGGGAGCGACGGGCGCTGGCGCACGACGTCACCGGTGAGCGCGACCGGTGACCTCGACTGGACCGTCACGGACACCGCGATCACCGGCTACTCGCGGCGCCGCACGACCCGCGTCGCGCCGGCCATCGCCAGCCCGACCTCGTCGCCGGTGCTGGTCGCGGCCGGCTCCGCCGTCCAGGTCAAGGGCAGCGCGCTGCCGTCGGCCGGTCCACTGCGGCTCGTGACGCAGCACCCGGGCGGCTCACCCGCCGTCACCGGCGCAGCGATCCCGGTGGCGTCCGACGGGTCGTGGTCCACGTCGTTTACGCCGACCGGCCCGACCACCTTCTGGACGACAGACTCCCGCGGGCTCACCAGCATCCGGCGGGACGCCTACTCCGTCAGTGCTCCCGCCGCATCGGCGCCGGCGACCGGCTACGCCGGCCGTAGCGTCCGCGTCGCGGGAGATGCCGGCGGTGCCCCGGTCGCCGTCACCCTTCGCCGCCGCCTGCCCGGCGGCAGCTGGACTGATGTCCGCACCGTGACGGCGGCGACCGATGGTCACTTCACGATGCAACTTCCGCTGCCCGCGGCTGCTGGCGGCACCGCCGCCACACCGGTTCGCTGGGGCATCGTGACCAGCTACGGCGCACCCGTCACCGGTCAGGTCTCGGTGCAACCGGTCTTTCCGCCCACCGTCACGGGACCGGCGCGGGTGTCGTGGAACGTCATCGCCTTGCTCACCGGCACCGGTGTTCCCGGTGACCACGTGATCGTCTGGACCGCGCCGGCCGGTTCGTCCGGCTGGGTGCGGCAGGGCCGGGTGACGGCTGCGAGCGACAAGTCATGGTCGTTCGCCCTGCCGGTGACGGCCGACACCGCATGGCGGGTGTCGTCGCCGTCCGGCACCTCGGCAAGCGGCGTCACCGTCGTCGTACCGACCTTGCACGTGCCCTCGTCGGTCGCGAGCGGCACGCGGGTGACCTTCCGCGGCCGCGCGATCCCGGGGCAGACGGTCACGCTGGAGCGGCGGCTGTCGGGAGCAACCGCATGGACCGTCGTACGCCGGACCACCGCCACGAGCAACGGCACGTGGTCGTTGCGTCGCACCGTTCGCAACGCGGCCGGCTATCGCGCGGTCTCGCATGGTCAGCAGTCGCATACCCGCGTCGTGTCGGTGTCCTAGCCGACCTCCGCCGCCGCAGCCTCCGTGCGGCGTAGGCTGAACCTGCTTGTGTTCACGAACGACGACGAACGGGAGGGAGCCCACATCGTGGCCCCCCGGGTGCTCGTCGACGCGACCGCTGTGCCCGCCGACCGGGGCGGGGTCGGCCGTTACGTCGACGGCCTGCTTGCTGCTCTGTCATCCGCAGCCGCGGACCTGGCCATCGTCTGCCAGCGCGCGGACGTCGAACGCTACGGCCGCATGGCGCCGCACGCCGACATCGTCGCCGGTCCGGCAGCCATCGCGCATCGCCCGGCGCGGCTCGCGTGGGAACAGACCGGCCTCCCGCTTGTCGCCCAGCAGGTGATGGCCGAGGTCGTGCACTCGCCGCACTACACGATGCCGCTGCGGGTCGGGCATCCCGTCGTCGTCACGATCCACGACGCGACGTTCTTCACCACGCCGGAGCAGCACACGCAGGTGAAGGGCACGTTCTACCGGTCGGCCACCCGGACGGCACTGCGCCGGGCGACCCGGGTGATCGTGCCGAGCAAAGCCACCCGCGACGAGCTGGTCCGCGTGCTCGACGCCGACTCGACGCGCATCGACGTCGCCTACCACGGCGTCGACCAGGACATGTTCCACGTGCCGACCGACGCCGAGAAGGCGCGCGTGGCCGCGAGGCTCGGGCTCCGCGGCTCCTACGTCGCGTTCCTCGGCCAGCTCGAGCCGCGCAAGAACGTCCCCAACCTCATCCGCGGCTGGGCCAAGGCCGTGCACTGGCGCGACGATCCGCCGGCGCTCGTACTGGCCGGCGGCAGCGGCTGGGACGAGGACGTCGACGCGGCGATCGCCGAGGTGCCGAGCCACCTGCGTGTGCTGCGCCCCGGTTACCTGCGCTTCGCCGACCTGCCCGGCTACTTGGGCGGCGCGACGGTCGTCGCCTACCCGTCGCACGGTGAGGGCTTCGGCCTGCCGGTGCTGGAGGCGATGGCATGCGGCACGCCGGTGCTGACGACGCACCGGCTCAGCCTTCCCGAGGTCGGCGGTGACGCGGTCGCCTACACCGAGCCCGGTGTCGAAGAGATTGCGGAGTCGCTGTCGTCGCTGCTCGACGACGGGGCGCGTCGGCAGTCACTCGCCGAGGCGGCGCTCACCCGGGCCCGCGAGTTCACCTGGGCAGCGAGCGCAGAGGCGCATCTCGCCGCCTACGCGCGGGCTGCGCAGTCCGGCTGACCGCGGAGCCGACTTCGTGGAAGCCGTCGTGCTCGTGGGTGGGCAGGGCACCCGGCTCCGGCCGCTCACGCTGTCGACGCCCAAACCCATGCTGCCGGCTGCCGGCGTACCGTTCCTGACCCATCAGCTGGCCCGGGCTCGCGCCGCTGGTGTCACCCGCGCAGTGCTGGCAACGTCGTACCGCGCCGAGGTGTTCGAGGAGCACTTCGGTGACGGTGCATCGCTGGCGATGCATCTTGACTACGTCACGGAACGCGAGCCGATGGGGACCGGCGGCGGCATCCGCAATGTCGCGGACCGGCTGACGAGCGCGCCCGACGAGCCGGTCATTGTGCTGAACGGCGACATCCTCTCCGGGCACGACCTCGCGGCGCAGGTCGCTGCGCACCAGGCCGCGCAGGCTGCGGTGACCCTGCATCTCGTGCACGTCGCCGATCCGCGCGCGTTCGGCTCGGTGCCGACCGGTGCCGACGGCCGGGTGACCGCCTTCGTCGAGAAGTCACCCGAGCCGGTGAGCAACCAGGTCAACGCCGGCTGCTACGTCTTCACCCGGTCCGTCATCGACGGCATCCCGACCGGGCGGCCGGTGTCGGTGGAGCGGGAAACCTTTCCGCAACTGCTCGCCGCGGGTGCGGTCGTGCAGGGGTTCGTCGACGATGCTTACTGGCTCGATGTCGGTACGCCGCAGGCGTTCGTGCGGGCGAGCGCCGACCTGGTCCGCGGCGTCCTCGCTTCACCCGCAGTGCCGCGCATCGGTGCGGCACTCATCCGTCGTAGCGCGCGGGTCGATGCGTCGGCGAGCGTGACCGGTGGGAGCGTCGTCGACGCGGATGCCACAGTCGCAGCCGGCGCGCGGGTCACGTCATCCATCGTCATGCCCGGCGCGTCGGTCGGCGCGGGCTGCGTCATCGAGTCGTCTGTCGTGGGACGCGACGCGGTCATCGAAGCCGGATGCGTCGTCGCCGACTCGATCGTCGGCGACGGCGCGCGCATCGGTGCCGGCAACGAGCTCCGGGCCGGTGCGCGCGTCTGGCCCGAGGTCACTTTGCCGGACCGCGCGCTGCGGTTCTCCTCCGACGTCTGAGCGGGTCGCTACTTCTTCGACGGGCTCGGGCTCGGCGACGGCGACGGGCTGGCCGAGGGCGCGAACGACGTCGAAGACGACGGCGCACTGCTGCCGGAAGACGTCGCGGGCGTTGGTGCCGCGGGACCAGGCAGCGTGCTCGGCGGGTAGCTGTCCGCGCCGCCGATCGGTGGGAAGCCCTTCTCCGGTGCGAACGACGCGTCCACATGGGCCGAGTAGAACGACCGGATGACATTGGGCGATGCCGTCGCGCACCGATCGGTGCGTCCCCATGACGTCAGCACGACGTGCTTGCCGGCCGGCAGGTCGCCCTGAGACCAGCCGACGACCAGGAAGCGCGGCAGTGTGGCGGTGAGCGCCTGGAGCGCGCTCACGTCCTTGGCCGAGGTCTTTGCGTCGTACCACGCGACGACGTAGCCGTGCTCGAGGTTGTGCACCACGCGCTCGGGCCGGGTCATGTCGGCCAGCGGGTAGAAGTGCGTCTTGTCACCCAGCGAGACCGGGTTGTGCTCGCCTCCGCTGGGCGGCAGCGGCGCAGTGCCGCCCGCGGTGTCGCCGTAGCGCTGCTTCGCGTAGTCGATCGGCGTCGTCACGTGCTGCGCTGCCGGCGACAGCGGGTCCTGGTGCACACCCAGGCAGCCGGCGGCCCGCTCGGCCGCGGTCGGCGACAGTTGCATCACCTTGCGGATGCGCTCGGCGGCCTGCCTGCGCTTCTGTGCCTGGGCGCGGTCGTGCAGCCAGGTCGGGATGACGGCCGCGGCGATCAGACCGATCGCGATCAGCGTCGCCGTGCCCGCGAAGATGAAGTTCTTCCGCCGCTCGGCCGCCCGCTGTTGCTTCCGCAGCTCTTCGAGTCGCTGCCGCCGGTCCTTGTTGGCCCGTCGCGTCTCGTTCTTGCGGTTCGAGCTCTTGGGCACCGACAGACTCCCGGACGACGACGAGGGGGACCTGGCGAGTCTAGGGCGGGTGGCAGACCCGCGTTGCACACTCGCAGGGTGGACGAGGCGGTGGCGACGCGGCGGTGGCGGCCGGCGGTTCCCGTCTCGGTGAGCCTGCTGCTCGGTCAGTTGCAGCGCGGGGCGGGTGATCCCACCCAGCGCCGTGACGGCGCCGGCGGCCTGTGGCGGACGAGCCTGACGCCGGACGGGCCGGCGTCGCTGCGGCTCACCGTCGACGGCGCCGAGGTCGCTGCCGCTGCGTGGGGACCGGGAGCGCGTTGGCTTCTCGATCAGGCACCCCGGCTGCTCGGCGGCGACGACGACCCCACCGGGTTCGTGCCGCAGCACGACGCGATCGAGCGGTCGGCCCGGTCGGCACCGCA
>JAFAQI010000257.1 GCA_019246495.1 Frankiales bacterium
CAGGCCGAGACCGGCGCGACGATGCGGGTCGCCAAGACGCTGCAGGTCACGCAGTGCGCGATCCGGTTCCGCACCTACGCCAAGCTGGCGATGCAGGACCATGACATCGCGCTGCCGCCGTCGGTGATGCCCAACACCGCTCTGGCCAAGGGCGGCCTGATCGGTGCCCTCGCCGCCCGCCAGCCGGTCGGTGTCGTCGCCTGCATCACGCCCTACAACTTCCCGTTGACCAACATGGCCGGCAAGGTAGCTCCGGCGCTCGCCATGGGCAACACGGTCGTCGTCAAGCCGGCTCCGCAGGACCCGCTCGCAGTGCTGCGCTTCGCCGAGGCCGCCCGCGAGGCCGG
Organism: Frankiales bacterium; assembly: GCA_019246495.1. GTDB lineage: Bacteria > Actinomycetota > Actinomycetes > JAFAQI01 > JAFAQI01 > JAFAQI01. The sequence continues at coordinate 348 of JAFAQI010000257.1, forward strand.
CCTGCCGCCCGGGGTCTTCAACGTCGTCACCGGCTCGGGCGCCGAGGCCGGGCAGGCCCTGGTCGAGGCGGACATCGACATGGTGTCGTTCACCGGAAGTACGCCGGTGGGCCAGCGCATCGCCGAGACGGCCGGTCGCGGCATGAAGCGGCTGCTGCTCGAGCTCGGCGGCAAGGGTGCGGGGGTCGTGTTCGACGACGCCGACCTCGACGCCGCAGTCGCCGGCATCGGCAGCACCTGGTCGTTCCACTCCGGCCAGATCTGCACCGCGCCGACGCGGGTCATCGCGCACCGCTCGGTGCACGACGAGCTCGTCGCCAAGCTCGCCGCCTACGCCGGTTTCCTCAAGGTCGGCGACCCAGTCGCGGACGACACGATCGTCGGACCGGTCATCTCCGAGATCCAGCGCGACCGGGTCGAGGCGCTGCTCGAGACCGGCCGCTCGGACGGCGCCGAGTTCGTCGTCGGTGGTGCCCGTCCGGAGACCGGCGGTGGCTTCTACGTCGCGCCGACGCTGCTCACCGGCGTACGCAACGAGTGGCGCGTCGCGCAGGAGGAGTTCTTCGGTCCGGTCGTCGTCGTCGAGACGTTCGACGACGAGGACGAAGCGGTCGCTCTCGCCAACGGCACCGCGTTCGGCCTCTACGACTACGTCTGGTCCGCCGACACGGTGCGCGCCTATCGGGTTGCCCGGCAGCTGCGCAGCGGCAACGTCGGCATCAACACCGTGCAGCGCAACCACGAGGCGCCGTTCGGCGGGTTCAAGCAGTCCGGCGTCGGCCGCGACGGTGGTGTGTTCGGCCTGCACGCCTACAGCGAGATGCAGAGCATCGTCTGGCCCAGCTGACCGGTTCACCGGTACGACGGAAGGCAACAACATGCGCGGCGTCGTCTACGACGGCAACGACTACCAGGTCGTCGACGACCTGTCGGTCAAGGACCCGGGGCCGGGTGAGGTGACTGTCCGCATCGAGGCCGCCGGCCTGTGTCACAGCGACCTGTCGGTCATCAGCGGCACGATCCCGTTTCCGACGCCGGTCGTCCTCGGTCACGAGGGCGCGGGCGTCGTCGAGGCGGTTGGCGCGTCCGTCACCACGGTGAAGGAAGGCGACCACGTCGTCCTGTCGACGCTCGGCAACTGCGGGTCCTGCCAGTACTGCGACGCCGGCCGGCCGACGATGTGCCGCTCGACGTTCGGCAGCCGGCCGCAACCGTTCACCTGGCGCGGGGAGCCGGCGTACTCGTTCGCGAACGCGTCCGTGTTCTCCGAGCGGACCGTCGTGAAACCAAACCAGGCCGTGCGCATCCCGGACGACGTGCCGATGGGCGCGGCTGCTCTCGTCGGCTGCGGTGTGCTGACCGGCGTGGGCGCGGTGCTGCAGCGCGCCCGCGTGCCGGCCGGTGCGAGCGTCCTCGTCATCGGGGTCGGCGGCATCGGGCTCAACGTGATCCAAGGCGCCGCGCTCGCCGGCGCGACACCGATCATCGCCGTGGACACCAACGCGCGGAAGCGCGACATCGCGCTGGCCTTCGGCGCGACGCACTTCGTCGAGAGCACGGACGCGGCGCGCGAGATCGCCAAGCGCGGAGTCGACTTCGCGTTCGAATGCGTCGGCCACGTCGGGCTGATCCGCGCGGCGATCGACCTGCTCGACTGGGCCGGCACATGTGTGATGCTCGGGGTGCCGGAGGCAACCGCCGAGGCGTCGTTCAACGTCGCATCGATGTATCTCGACAAGTCGGTGCTCGGTTGCCGCTACGGGTCGTCGCAGCCGCAGCGCGACGTGCGCCGGTACGTCGAGCTCTACCGGCAGGGCCGGCTCAAGCTGGACGAGCTCGTGTCGGCGACGTATCCGCTCGAGGACATGAAGAGCGCGGTGCACGACCTCGAAGCCGGTGAGATCGCCGCGCGTAGCGTGCTGACGTTCTGACCCGTGTACGCCGACCTCACCCGCGCCGCTGTCATCACGAGCGAGTGCCAGAACGGTGTCATCGGCGAGAGGTCGGCGCTGCCAGCACTCGCCGATGCTGCGCGCGCGACCGTCCTTGTCAACGGGCCGCGGCTGTGCGCCGCGGCGCGCGCGGCCGGACGTCCCGTCGTGCACTGCGTCGCCGGCCGTCGACCTGACGACCGCGGCTCCAACCGCAACGCGCGGCTGTTCGGCGCGATGCTCAAGTCGCCCGTGCGCCTCGACCTCGGAACACCGGCAACCGACGTCGTGCCGGAGCTTGGGGTCGAGCCGGAAGACCTCGTGCTCTCGCGCATCCACGGGCTCAACCCGATGGCCGGCACCGACCTCGACCCGATCCTGCGCAACCTCGGCGTCGACACGCTCGTCGTGATCGGCGTCTCGGTCAACGTGGCCGTCACCAACCTCGTGATGGACGCCGTGAACCTCGGCTATCAGGTGGTGCTTCCGCGCGACGCCGTGGCGGGGTGGCCGTCGTCGTACGCCGATGCCGTCATCGACAACACCCTCGCGCTCCTGGCGGACGTCGTCACAACGGATGAGGTGGTCGCGGCCTGGAGCGGCCGCAGTTACCCTGCCACGTGATCTTCCGGGTCGGTGCGCGATGGCGGGCGGCTGACGAGCGACTGTTCGACGCCGCGACCCGGTGGCAGCTGCCGGTCGTCGACGCCGTCGCCCTGCGTCTCACGCGGTGGGCCGACCACGGCGTGCTGTGGATGGCCGTCGCCGGCGCGCTCGCACTCGCGGGTGGGGAGCGCGAGCGCCGTGCTGCCTTGCGTGGAATGGTTTCGCTCGGCGTGGCCAGCGCCGTCGCCAACGGTCCCGCGAAGTGGACCGTACGACGCTCGCGGCCTGGCTTGGATGCCGTGCCCACCCTGCGCCGGCTGACTCGGCAACCGCGTACGTCCTCGTTTCCCAGCGGCCACTCGGCGTCGGCGGCGGGCTTCGCCACCGGGGTCGCCATGGAGTCGCCGGCTGCCGCGGTGCCGGTCGTGGTGTTGGCGGCCGGAGTGGCATACGGGCGGGTGCACACCGGCGTGCATTACCCCGGCGATGTGGCGGCCGGTGTGCTGCTCGGTGCGGGATGCGCGCTGTTGGTCCGGCGGTCATGGCCGACCCGCCCCGCCCGCGCCGGTGCGGCGAGGGCTCGGTCGACGGACGCGCCGGCACTCTCCGATGGCGCTGGACTCATCGTGGTCGTCAACACCGGCTCAGGCCGCGCGGATGACGCCGATGCGCTCAGCGAGCGGCTGGGGAACGCGCTGCCCGCGGCCGAGGTGATGGTGTGCGGCGAGGGCGACGATGTCGCCGCGGTCTGCGATGCCGCGGCCGGTCGCGCCCGGGTGCTCGGGGTGGCAGGCGGTGACGGGACGATCAACACGGCAGCGGGCGCCGCGCTGGACCACGACCGGCCACTGGCCGTGTTTCCGTCGGGCACTCTCAATCACTTTGCCGGCGACCTGGGCATCAGCGATGTCGACGACACGGTCGAGGCCATCCGGGCCGGTGCTGCTGTGCACATCGACGTCGCGACAGCGGGGCCGGGGTTGCACTTCCTCAACACCTTCTCGATCGGGCTCTATCCGGAGCTCGTCCGCCGTCGGGAAGCACGTGAGCGCGTCATCGGAAAGTGGCCGGCGCTCGCCGTCGCGCTCGCCGAGGTCCTGGGCCGGGCCAACCCGACGACCATCGAGATCGATGGGGAAGAACGCTGCGTCTGGCTGCTGTTCGGCGGCAACGGTCGCTACCACCCCGCCGGATTCGCCCCCTCCTGGCGCGAGCGGCTCGACGAGGGCGTGGTCGACGTCCGGATCGTTGATGCGACCTCGCCGCTGGCCCGCACACGTCTCGTCGCCGCCGTCCTCACCGGCGCCCTGGGTCGTTGCCGCGTCTACTCCGAAGAGGTCGTGTCGGCAACCAGGCTCCGGTTCGTCGACGACCCGGCGCCGCGGCTCGCCAGGGACGGGGAGTGGTCGGATGCGCCGCAGGAGCTGACGGTGTCCGTCGACGAGCGGCGCCTCGTCGTCTACCGACCCGCGCCCACCGCCGACTGACCCGCTGTTCTGCCAGGAAGTTGGCAGGTTGTGTGCACCGGGCGTCCAGGTCCGGCGGACATCGTCGTTGTCGAGCCCGTCACCGTGGCGGGCACGACAACGAGGAGGTCCACGATGGACGACCTTGAGAGGCGCGGCCCCGACCCTCGCCCCAACCGACGCCGGGCAAGCGCCGCCGCCCTGCTGGCCGCGGGCGCGGTCGCCGGCGGGGTTTTGGCCGGAACGATCGGCGCGTCGGCCGCGAGCGGCGGCTCGACCCCCACCCCCACGCCGACCACGAAGACGGCTCCCGGCGCGCCCGCCCACGCCAGGAGCGCCACCCCGGTACGCCCGGACGAGAAGGCGGTCACCGGATCGCTCGCCACCACACTCAAGGCCAAGGCGCTCGCTGCTGTCCCGGGGGGCACGATCTTCCGCATCGAGTCCGACGCGGGTGA
>JAFAQI010000267.1 GCA_019246495.1 Frankiales bacterium
GTGATCGTCACGTCGTACTTCGGAACGTGCTTCGCTGCTGCAGCCGCAGGAATGGCAAGCGTGGCAAGGAGGGTCGCCGCAGCGACCATGGGAATCGGTCGACGCATCCTGGCGACTTCGACGCCAGGAGCCGGGGTCCTGTACGCGGAGGCTCGGGGATTTGAACCCCGGATGGGCGATAAACCCAAACCGCATTAGCAGTGCGGCGCCATAGACCGGACTAGGCGAAGCCTCCTCGCGACCGCCCGATCTCCCGACCGGTCACGAGGAGTCAGGTTATCGCAGCGGGCCGGTCGGCGGCGGCTGTCCGGCGCCGCCGGCCGGACCTCACCGGCTGGGCTTCCAGCGCTCCAGCTGAGCGCCGTACGTCGAGAAGATCGCGGCGTTGTCGAGAGCGACGGACATGACCTCGGCGTGCGGGCTGGACAGACGCGCGGTCGGCGGGCCGTCCGCCGCGATGGCGGCAGAGGAGTAGTAGGCGAGTCCGCCGCCGAAGAACCCGACGTAGATGCCGCCACTGGCGGGAGTCACCAGCTCGGGCTTGCCCGGCAGGTCGAGCACACCGGTCGTCAGCGGACCGGGAGCGCCGGCCGACTCGGTGGTCGGGTCGAGCTGCGCGAGCTGGCGAGGGCGGTTGCGGACCCAGAGCCGGCCGTTGTCTGCCATCGCGAACAGCTGCCGGCTCGAGCCGATCGTCGTACCAGTCCGCGCTCCACCAGACGCCGTCGGCATGATCTCGGTCAGCGTGTCGCGGTGGGACCACGCCCACAGGTGCCCGTTGTTCTGGTCCACGACGATTCGGTCGGTCGAACGGATCGGGACAGTGCCGAGCGTCACCAGCGCGTTGCCCTGTACGCCGACGTGCACGATGGCGGAGGCGGTCGCCACCCAGGCGGAGCTGGACTGGTCGAGCGCGACATCAGTGATCGGGTCGTTGGCCGGCTGCGTCCGCGTGAACGTCTGCCCGTTGTTGGTGTCGACGAAGGTCAGCTGCGACTGCGGATAGGCGCCGTCGCCACCACCCCACACCCACGCAACGCCGTTGCGGCTGTTGACGAACTGCGCGGACATGGGCACCGGCCAGTGACCGAGCTGCCGGCCGCGGAGGTTCGTCTCGACCAGCTGCCGCTGCCCGGTGTTGCCCCGGTCGGTGACGTAGACACAGCGACCCCGGAGATCCACGCAGCTGACGCCGTAACCCGTGCCGCCCGCGAACGGAGCCGCCTGTGCAGTCGGGGCCGCGGAGTGATGCGGCCGCGGGGACTGGCCGACCTGGACCTTGCTCGTCGCCGGACCGCCGTTCAACGACACAAGAGGTACGACGACAGCCGCGATGACAGCAGCCGCCGCGACGCCGGAGACGACCGCCATCCGCTGACGCGCGCGATGCACCCGCTGCCGGATGACGGTGCCGGGGTAGCTGCTCGCGTCAGGTGTCGGGGTGTCCTGCAATGCGTCGCGCAGCAGGTCTTCGATCGCGCTCATCGGTTGCCTCCGTCCACTGCGTCGTCGAGAGTCAGGCCGACCGCCTCGCGCAGCTTTGCCAATCCCTTGCTCGTCTGGCTCTTCACCGTGCCGACCGAGCACCCGAGCAGGTCTGCCGTCTCGTGCTCAGAGCGGTCCTCGAGATAGCGCAGCACCAGCACTGCTCGCTGGCGCGGCGGCAACGTGAGGAGCGCCCGGCGTACCGCCACGTGGTCCGCGACGCCGGCCGTGCTGTCCGGCGACAACTGCTCGGGCACGTCGGCCATCGACGTCTCGCGGCCACGGATGCGACGCCGGCTGTTGAAGAAGCCGTGCACGATCGCCCGACGGACGTAGCCGTCCGGATGGTCCTTGTCACGGACGAACGGCCAGCGCACGGCCACGCGGACAAGCGCCGCCTGCACGATCTCCTCGGCCTCGGACGCGTCGCCGCAGAGCGCGGTCGCATAGCGGACGAGAGCCGGCCACTGTCCGTGCACGTAGTCGTCGAGTCGCCGGTCCACGATCGCCCCCTTGCGCCTCGGCAACCGCTCCGGTGCTGCGATGAGCTCGGTCATGCCCGATAGACACGAACCAACCGGCCCGGGTTGCCCGAGTTGGGCTACTTCAGCTCGGTGACCTCGAGCTCGCCGTCGGCGTACTGCTTGCGCAGCACCTTCTTGTCGAACTTGCCGACGCTCGTCTTGGGCACCTCCGCAATGAACGTCCAGCGCTCGGGCAGCCACCACTTCGCAACGCGATCGGCGAGCCAGTCACACAGCTCCTGCGCCGACGGCGACTCACCCTCGTTCAGGACGACCGCGGCGAGCGGCCGCTCGTCCCAGCGCTCGTCCGGTACGCCGACGACCGCGGCCTCACGGATCGCGGGATGCGCCATCAACGTGCCTTCGAGGTCGACTGACGAGATCCACTCGCCGCCCGACTTGATGACGTCCTTCGCCCGGTCAGTCAGCGTGATGTAGCCGCGCGGGTCGATCGTGCCGACGTCGCCGGTACGCAGCCAGCCGTTGTCGAACTTCCCCGGGTCGTCGTCCTTGTGGTACGCCGAAGCGACCCACGGTCCGCGCACTTGCAGCTCGCCGACCGCCTTGCCGTCACGCGGCTGCACGACTCCCTCGTCGTCGACGATGCGCCCCTCGACGCCGAACGCGAACCGGCCCGCCGTGCACCGGTAGTCCCACGCCGCCTCCTCCGACAGGCCGCGCGGCGGCCGCGCGACCGAGCCGAGCGGTGACGTCTCCGTCATGCCCCACGCCTGGATCATGCGGATGCCGTAGTCGTTCTGGAACGCCTCCATCAACGCGCGCGGCACTGCCGAGCCGCCGCAGATGATGCGCTTGATCGACGAGATGTCGTGGCCGGGGTTTGCACGCAGGTAGCCGAGGATGTCGTTCCAGATCGTCGGCACGGCGCCGGACATCGTCGGCTTCTCCGTCTCGATCGCGTGCACGAGCGGCTCGGCCTGAAGGAATCGGTCCGGCATCACGAGGTCTGCGCCGGCCATGAACGCGGCGTAAGGGATGCCCCACGCGTTGGCGTGGAACTGCGGCACGATGACGAGCGCGACGTCCTGCGCCGACAGGCCGAGCATGTTCGACGACGTCGCCGCTTGCGAGTGCAGCCACATCGACCGGTGCGAGTAGGCGACACCCTTCGGGTTGCCGGTCGTGCCGCTCGTGTAACACATCGCGGCCGCTGACCGCTCGTCCACGTCTGGCCAGTCGTACGACGCCTCGCCACCCGCGAGCACATCGGCGTACCGCACGATGTCCTTCCCGAACGACTCGAGCGGTCCCGCGTCCCCGTCACCGACGAGCACCACCGTGTGCACGGTCGACATCTCACCGAGCGACTTCGCGAGCAGCGGGATCAACGACGAGTCGGCGATGACGACCCTGTCCTCGGCATGGTTCGCGATGTAGCCGACCTGCTCCGGAAACAGCCGGATGTTGAGCGTGTGCAGCACCGCGCCCATCGACGGCACAGCGAGATAGGCCTCCATGTGTTCCTGGTTGTTCCACATGAAGGTGCCGACTCGCTCGTCGCCGGTGATGCCGAGGGTGCGCAGGCCGTGCGCCAGCCGCGCGGCGTTGGCGGCGACGTCGGTGAAGGACGCCCGGCGGTTGCCGCCGTCGTCAGGGGCGCCGAGCGTGACGATCGTCGAGTCACCGAAGACCTGCTGGCCGTGGCGGACGATCGAGGCGATCGACAGCGGGACGTCTTGCATGGTGCTGCGCACGGGGGCCTCCGGGCACGGATCGGAGCGGTGTGTGCACGCATTGTGCTGTGACCCAGGCCACACGCGAAAGAGCGGTCGGTAAGGCGCTTGCTACGTGTTAGCACCCGGGCTTAGCGGGCATACCGCCTATGCAAGCGAAAAACATTGCCACGCAAGACAAATCGACCCCTGAGGAGACCGAAGAGCCATGCGTATCCCCCGCGTAGATCCGAAGGACGCGACCGGCCTGTACGACAAGGTTGTCGGCCTGGGCAAGGAGATCACGGGTGAGATCTTCGACCAGCAGCGCCTGATCGAGGCCGGCGAAGCGCAGCAGGCCAAGGGCACCGAGAAGCTCAAGGCGATCCGCGAGCAGGCGAAGGCCGACGGTCACAAGGCCAAGGCCAAGGCCTACGAGTCGAAGCAGCGTGCCGCCCAGGACCTGAAGTAACCCCGGTCCTCAGCTGACGTTCTCCAAACCGCACTACCGAAGGAGACAACACCATGGGTGTTTTCGAAGAGGCCAAGGGCAAGGTCAAGGAAGCCGCCGGCGACCTGACGGACAACGACGCGCTCAAGACCGAGGGCAAGGCGCAGTCCGCCAAGGGTGCTGAGGAGCGCAAGGAGACCGAGGCGAAGGCCAAGGCTCAGGCGCACGAGAAGAAGGCTGAGATGCACGAGAAGGAGCAGGAGCTCGCCGAGAAGGCTGGCTGACAAGGCTTAGTTCCGCATCTCGCACGACAACGACGGAGCGGTTCCCGGGTAGCGCCTCGGGGCCGCTCCGTCGTTTGTGTGCAGCAGAGGAACCAGAGGCGAATCAGTGGGCGGTGAGCGTCCGCGTGGGCGAGACGCCGGCGCCGAGACCCGCCTTGGCCGGTACGACGACGCGCAGCCGCGCAGTCGTCCTGCGCCGGAAGACCAACGCGAACGAGTAGCGACCGGCCGCGTCGACGGTTGTCGTCGCGGTGGTCCGCCAGACCCCGCCCTCGAGACGCTGCCGTCGTACGACGAGACCTTCGAGCGCCGGAGTCACCCGGCCCTGCAACGTCACCGCGCGACCGACGCGCACCCGCGAGCGGGAGAGCCAACCCGACACCTTGCGATGTGCAACGAGGTCGACCGTCGTGCTCGAGCTGTGCCAGCCGGCCGGACCGGCGAACGACAGCCGCACCACCTGTGACGTCACCGCCGGGCCGAGATGCAGCGCCACCCAGCCGTGCTTCGTCGTGACTCTGTCGGGCAACGCGGTCCACGCCCCGCCGCCGAGAGCGCGGACGGATGCCGTCACCGTGCGGCCAGCGAGCGATCGGCCGGTGTCCGACTGCAGCAGCCGCGCGCTGACGACGACGTCGTCCCCATAGGTCAGCGGCGCCGACGGCTGGACCGAAAGCCGCGTCGGCACCAGCGGCGTCACCGCAGCAGTCGCCGGCGATGCTTCCCCGGCGCCGACCTTGTTGCTCGCCACGACTGTGAACGTGTAGGCGGTGCCGTTCGTCAGGCCGGAAATCGTCGCCTGGTGCGCGGTCCCGCCGACGACGGCATGCGCACCGCCCGGTGATGCGGTGACCCAGTAGGACGTCACGTCCGACGAGCCCGTGTCGCCGGGCAGCCACGACACAACGACCTGCGCGTCACCCGGATGCGCGACGACAGCCTGCGGTGCGCCCGGCGCGGCGGCCGGCCACGGCGTCGCCGTGCGACCGTCCGACAACGCCGACCACATCGACGGGTCAGCGGTGAGCCGCGACATGTCGACACCGCCGCGAATGCCGTCGACGTGCGCGGTCGACGTGTACTGCCACAGCGTCGCGCCGACATTGACCGGCCCGCTGTAGCTCGCCATCCAGAGCGGCCACCGCGCGAGCCCGACCGGATCGCCGAGCGACGCCGACCAGAAGTACGGATAGGTGTAGAGCATCGGCACGCGGCCGGTGAGCCGGCGTACCTCGAGCAGGAACGTCTGCGCCCACGTGACGAGGTCGGCGCGACCGAGCCCGCCGGTGACCTCCAGGT